>NZ_JAIUHE010000019.1:0-134637 GCF_020164995.1 Mesorhizobium sp. CO1-1-11 | reverse complement strand
AACTTCTTCGTCGCCAGCGGCGCACCGCCCTCGTTCGTGAGGCGTATATAGTCGCCACCAACCAAAACTGTCAACACATTTCCCAAATGTTTTTGAACTTTTTGCGACAGAAATTTCGGGCGCGCTTTCTCGATAGTCGGCTGCCCCAGGGGAACAGGGACAACAGGAGGAGGAGGCCACGAAGGAGCCCTATTGCCGCCGCATTGCCGTTCGACACCAAGGCCAGCAAAAGAGGGCGCGAGCACAGCCGTGCAATGCCCTCTTCCAAGAGCGCCGTAAGGGCGTGCGCGAGAGCCTTGTGGATGAAGGCACACCGCCCGCTTTTAGAAGTGCTCTATAAGAGAGAAGTGCACGAGGGGAATTCGACCGGGGCCTGAGGCTTCGTTGACTTAACCTGCCGTGACAGGCAAATGTCATGGCCACAACAAAAGCGACAAGCCGTTCCGCCCGGGGAAGAAGCAGCCTTTCTGGATGCCAGATACGGAAGATGTTATAGCCGAACTCGGCAATGAGCCGCCGCTTATTGCGGACGGCCGCAGCGGCCCGCCCGATCGGCGTGAGGTTTCTGCGCGCTGGCTGTCGGGAACATTCCTCACCGGTGTAACCTCGAGCGTGCTGATGGGCGTCGCGCTGTTCGCCGCTCTCGACGGTCGCCAGCAACTGGCGACCCCACCCGAGATCGCCGAACTGATCGGCCTTGCCAGCAACGGCGATTCCGGCGAGGTGGCAAAGACCACCAGGCTGGTGGCGCCGCGCCAGATCGCCAAGGCCAAGGATCGCCGCCGCATGGAAGTGTCGATGGTCACCAAGGTCGGCGACCGCGATGTCATCCACACCATGCCTTTCGTGCAGATCAAGATGGCACTCGCAGCCGGCCACACCACCAGCCGGGCCTACCCGCCTTTCGACCCGATGCAGGTGTTCGGCGACGACGGCGACGATACATCGGCACAGCCTGCGACGGCGTCGGCCGCCTCCGGCCAGATCTACGGCGCCAAGGTCGAAAGCGAAATGAGCCTGAAGACCGTCGATTTCCCGATCGCGACGGCTTCCTTCGACGAGAAGAGCGACCTGTCGGCCGACGAAGTCGAAAAAGTGGTACGCGAAGCCGGCACCGACCTAAGCGACGGCGCCGTGCAGGTGGCTTCGCTTCATTATGTCGATCCGCAGCGATTCGGCGAAGCCTTTGCCGAGAGCATGGCCGGCTCCTACGATGTGAAGATCGTGCCGGAAAATGTCTCCGTATCGCCACGCGCCAACGCGGACGACCAGGCACCGGCTTTCGCCGAGGAAATCATCCCCTTCACCAAAGACACCGACCTCACGGAGGCTTTCGCCGATTCGGGCTACACGGGCGATGATGCCACCGGCATGGCCGAAGCGATCGCCAAGTTGCTCAACGCGCCGGCGCTTAAGGCTGGAACGGTGCTGCGTGTTGGCCTCGAGGTCCACGGCGACGCCGCCAAGGTCGTGCGCACAAGCGTCTATGACAAGACCACGCATATCGTCACCATCGCGCTCGACGACCGCGGCCAGTACGTGCCGGCCCAGGAGCCTGAGCCCAATCCCGAATTGCTGACCGCGTTCGACGATTCGTCGGCGCCGGTGGTGGTGCGCGGCAATCTGCCCAACGTCTATGACGGCATCTACCGCGCCGCCTATTCCTACGGCATGTCCAAGGCGATGACCCAGCGGCTGATCAAGCTCCTGGCATCCGATGTCGATTTCCAGTCCCGCCTCAATCCCTCCGACCGCCTTGAAGTGCTGTTCTCGCAGCCTGATGGCGACGACCAGACCTCGGACAATTCCGAGCTTCTCTATGTCTCGGCGACCTTCGGCGGCACGACGCGCAATTTCTACCGCTTCCAGATGCAGGACGGCAGCACGGACTATTTCGACGAAGACGGCTCGAGCGCCCAGCAGTTCCTGCTGCGCAATCCGCTGCCCGCCGGAAAATTCCGCTCCGGCTTCGGCGCCCGCAAGCATCCGATCCTCGGCTATGTCCGCATGCACACAGGCGTCGACTGGGCAGCCCCGATTGGCACGCCGATCATCGCCGCCGGCAATGGCGTCATCGAGAAGGTCGGCTGGGCCGGCGGCTATGGCAAGCAGATCATCATTCGCCATGCCAATGGCTACGAGACCTCGTACAATCACCAGAGTGCCTTTGCCAAAGGTATGGAGCCGGGCATGCATGTGCGCCAGGGACAGACTATCGGCTATCTCGGCCAGACCGGCCTCGCCACAGGCCCGCACCTGCACTACGAGTTGATCGTCAATGGCACCAAAGTCGATCCGATGCGCGTCCGTCTACCGGTCGGCAAGGTGCTGAAAGGCGACGATCTCGTCGCCTTCAAGCGCGAGCGCGAGCGCATCGACGATCTGCTGAAACAGGAAGATGGCAATTCGCTGAAGGTCGCCAGCGCCAAGATCGAAGGCTGAGACTCAGCCTTTGTCCTGCCGAGGTTCGGCGCGCCGCGACCACGGCAGCGCTTCGCCCGAAATCGTCGTCCAGGCAATGACAGCGGAAAGCAGGCATAGCAGCGCCGTCACCAAGGAGATGGCGGAAAAGGCTGCGTCGCTGGCGGCGATCCTCGCCGCATCGAGTGCCGGCGAAAGTCCTGCCGGTGGCGGTTCGCCGAAGCCAGGCACGCCGGGCGCGGCATTTACCTCCAGGCCATTGGCGTAAATCCAGGCAGCGAGCGACCCCATCGCTGCCACCGCGATCAAACCGCCGATGCGTGAGACGGCGTTGTTGATGCCGGAAGCCGCGCCGGTGTCCTTGTCTTCCACCGCCGTCATGATGGCGGTGGACAATGGCGATACGACCAACGCCATGCCAAGCCCCATCAGCGCCATCAAGGGGAAGATGCCGGTCCAGAAATGGTGAAAGCCGGCATAGGCGAGCAAGGCCAGCCCGGCGAAGGCAACCGCCACGATCAGGCTGCCGCAGGCAATGGGAAAACGGGGCCCGATCCGGTCCGACAGCTTGCCGACGGCCCCCGACAGAAGCGCGATCGCCGCCGACAGCGGCAGGAAGATGAAGCCGACCTCGGCGGTGCTCAGTCCCCAGCCTGCGATCAGCAGCATCGGCAGATAAAAAAGATTGGCTGACAGTGCGAAATAGAGAAAGAACGTCGCGACGTTGGCGCCGGCGAAAGCACCGATGCGAAACAGGCTGAGATCTATCATCGGCTCGCGCTGCCGCCGCTCGAAGAGGATGAAGACGACAAGCAGCACGGCGCCGGCGGCAATGCTTGGACCGGCCATGTGGCTCTCGCCGCTGGCGCTCATTGAAGTCAGCCCATAGGCAAGCGCGCCGAAGGCCAGAGTCGCAAGCGCCCCGCCCGCAAGGTCAAGACTGCGTTTCTCCGTCGGCGCATCGGCCGGAATTTTGGCGAGCAGCAGATAGATCGAGACCAGGCCGAGCGGCAGATTGACGGCAAAGATCGCCCGCCAGATGCCGCCGCCGAAGGCCGACAGCACCAGGCCACCGAGCACGGGGCCGAGAGCGGTGGTCAGCGCCGAGGCCGCCGCCCAGATGCCGATCGCCCTGCCGCGTTCCTTCTTCGGATAGGCCTTGGCGATAATCGCGAGACTGCCCGGCACCATGATCGCGGCGCCGATGCCCTGGAGCGCGCGAAATGCGATCAGCACGACAGCGTTCGGCGCCAGCGCGCAGGCAAGCGAGGTCACGACGAACAGCGCAATGCCGGCCACGAAAGCATGGCGCAGCCCGAACCGATCGCCTGCGGCACCGCCGGCAAGGATCAGCGCCGAGAGTGTCAGCGCATAGGCATTGGAAATCCACTGCGCCTCGGCAAGGCTGGCGCCGAGGTCGACGCGGATCGCCGGCATGGCTATCGCCAGGATCGATCCGTCGATGAAGCCGAGCGCCGAGGCCAGGATCGCCGCGATCAACACATAACGCCGCTGCGATTGCGGGCAGAACGTGCCATTCGCGACCGGAGCGGTCAGCGGAACGGCGGCGGCTTGATTGGGCGCATGCATGCCACCCTCATTAGACCGTCGGCGCGGCGGCAACAACCGGCCAGCGGCTTGTTGTCCTTGAAACCAGCCATATTGCCAGGGATTGCATCTGCCCCGATGCAAACCGCGGCAGTCATGCTAATGCATGTCGCGCAAAAGTGACCTCGGCTTTTGCGACAACGACATGCATCAGGCAAGATTTAAAGCGCGTCGCATGAATCCGTTTCGACGAGACGCGCTTTAGGTTTTCCAGGACCCGCGGGCAGGAGAAATCGATGAAGCGTCCGCTCGAAGCATCGGTTGAGGGGCGCGGCCGTATTGTCGGTATCACCGATGGCGTGTTCGCCATCGCGCTCACCCTGATCGTGCTCGAGATCAGGGTGCCGGCGCATGAGGTGATCCACTCCGAACATGATCTGCTCGCCGCCATCGCGGCACTCGCGCCACGCTTCCTCACCTATGCCTTGAGCTTTCTGACCCTGACCATCTTCTGGTTCGGCCAGCAGGCCCAGCATGGTCTGATCGCCAAATCCGACAGACGGCTGGCCACGCTGAACCTCTGCTTTCTCGCCTTCATCGCGCTCTTGCCGTTCTCGACCGACCTTCTGGCCGATTTTCTGGAATTCAGGACCGCGGTGCTGGTTTACTGGCTCAACCTCTTGATGCTCGGCATCACGCTGTTCGTCAGCTGGCGGTATGCGGAGAAAAGCGGCCTTGTCGCGGAGGACGTCGACGCGGAAACGAAACGCACGGTCTACCTGCGCATCGTCAAGGCGCAGGTCCTGTGGGCCGTCGGCGCCGCATTTTGCCTGATCACCCCGTTGGCGAGCGTCGGCTTCATTCTGGTGGTGCAGTTGATCTACGCGGCAACGCCGAATGTGAAGTGGGTGCGCAGGATCATTGGTTGAGATTTATGTTGAGATTCAGGTCAGGCCGGAATCGCCTGAATATCGACATACCCTACTCGACGAACTCCACCGGCACGCCCGCCGAGACCAGCTTGGCCAGTTCACGCGCGTCCCAATTGGTCAGGCGCACGCAGCCATGGCTCTCGGTCTTGCCTATCTTCGAGGGCTCCGGCGTGCCGTGGATGCCGTAAGTCGGCTTGTCCAGAGCGATCCACACCGATCCGACCGGGCCATTCGGCCCAGGGGGAATGGTCAGGATCTTGTTGTTCTCGCCCTGCTTGAAGTTGATGTTGGGGTTGTAGGTGTAGTTCGGATCGAGCGCGACACGCGACACGGCATGGATGCCGGTCGGGGATGGCGTGTCCGATGAGCCGATGGTGGCGGGGTAGGCCGCGACCAGCTTGCCGGACGCATCATAGGCAAAAACTTCCTTCCTGCCCTTGTCGGCGACGATGCGGGTGACGGGGGTAGAAACCAGTTTGCCGAAATTCGCGACCTTGATGATCGTGCCGGGACGATTGAAGTTGGCGTCCGGATTGAGCGCCTTGAGATAGTTCTCGTCCATGTGGAAGCGCTCGGCCAGCGCTTCGGTGACGGAGGTGAAGCCCATGCGGTCGAGTTGCGCCTTCTGGCTGTAGTCTTCCGGGATCGACGCGACATAGGGGCCGGCCGCATCCTCCGCGGTGATGGTGTAGTTGGCGAACGCGTCGCCACCGGACTGCGACAATGCGGCCTGGATGCCGACCGAATCGGTCGATTTGAGGCTGCTGCCGTTGATCTGATTGTAGGCCGCCAGCGCCTTGTCGACATTCGAACCGAAGCGCCCGTCGATGACGCCAGGCGAAGCCCCGCCCCGGTCGAGCAGCACCTGCAGTGCCGCGACATCCTGGCGTGCGCCCAACGAAAGCGACGGATCAACCGACGTCTTGCCGCCGGCCTTTGGCGGCAATGCCGCCTGGTCCGAGGGCGCTGCCTGGTCCGTCGGGTCTGCCGGCCGGACGGGGTCTATCGACGCCTCGTTCAGCGGTTGGCGCTTGATTGTACCCGGCTGCGGCGCGTCGGGATAATTGTTGTCGTAACTGCCGTCGTCCCGCGGTGCCGGCGGATAGGCATCGACTGAACCATTTCCGTCAGGATCGTATTCGTCGGCGGGCGGTGGAATGACCCGGCCTTCCTCTTCCAGCTGTCTGCGGCGGAAGCGGGCCATGTCCTGGGGATCGTCGAGATAGTAACGGTCATCGTCGGCGGGTGCGCGGCCAAGTTCGCGCATCCGGCTCTCTCGGCGCAGCGCCCGCCGGTCGAGCCGTGTCTGTGGCGGCTGGATGGCGATCACCTTGCCGGTGTCCGAATCGACGATGACGCGATTGCCCCTGGCATCGTAATAAATGTCGAGATTGCCGTCCTGCGCGAGCAGAATGCCGCCGCTCCCGGACGTGCGGACAGGCTGGGCGGCACCGTCATGCGTCGGCGCGGCGAACGCATTGGAAAACACCAGTCCCGCGGCAAGCGCCGAAAGGGTGAAGATACTGCGCAGCATCGTGCGAAACTCTCCGGTCCGTATGTGCCGCCGCCCGGCATTGTTCAGTTCGGCGAACCCTTCGCCAGCAAACCAGTTACCCACCATATGGTTCCAACATGAACCGGGCATGAAGATGGCGGTTTTCCGGCGCCTCGGGGAATATTGGCTAGCTTGCGCCAAGCCCCAATTCCTTGCGCGCCTGCTTCGTCAGCTTAAGGGCAACAAGGCGGTGGCTCTCGCGCAGATAGTCCTCCAGCGCACCATCATCCATGCTCTGGCTTGTCTGACGCTGGATCCACTTCATGCCGCGGGAGGCAAGATAGGGCGCGGGGCGCAGGCCCGGCTGCTCCTTGAGCACGTCATAGGCGATGTTGGAGCATTTGAAGGTGACGAAGAGCTGCCGACCCTGATCCCAGCCACCGATCGCAAACACCTTGGTCCCGACCTTCCAAACATGGGCGCCGCCCCATTGCACCACGTGGTTCGTTGCAGGCAGCGAAGCGCAGAAGCCGTTGTAGTCGTCCAGCGTCATCAATCCCCCGCCAATTGCATGAAAACGCCGCGCGTCCGGTGGACGCGCGGCGTTTGAATCAGGCCGCGACCTCGGCCGCGACGATCGCCGGCTTGGAGCGGAAATTCAGCCGGTCGGAACCGGCCGTGACCTTGACAGTCGAGCCGTCCAGGATCTCGCCGAGCAGGATCTTTTCCGCCAGCGGATCCTGCAGTTCCTTCTGCATCACCCGCTTCAGCGGCCGGGCACCATAAGCGGGGTCGTAACCCTTGGCCGCCAGCCACTCGATCGCCTCGGGATCCAGCGACAGCGTGATCTTGCGATCGGTCAGCAGGCTCTCGAGCCGCTTGAGCTGGATCTCGACGATACGGTCCATGTCCTTGCGGCGCAGCCGGTGGAACAGGATCACCTCGTCGACGCGATTGAGGAACTCCGGCCGGAACGATGCCCTGACCACGCCCATCACTTCGTCTCGTACGGCATCGACATCCTGGTCCTCGCCGAGATTGACGAGATATTCGGCTCCCAGGTTCGACGTCATGATGATCAGTGTGTTGCGGAAGTCGACGGTGCGGCCCTGCCCGTCGGTGAGCCGGCCGTCATCGAGCACCTGCAACAGCACGTTGAAGACATCCGGATGCGCCTTTTCGATCTCGTCGAACAGCACGACCTGATAGGGCCGGCGCCGCACCGCTTCGGTCAGCGCACCGCCTTCCTCATAGCCGACATAGCCGGGAGGCGCGCCGATCAGCCGGGCGACGGAGTGCTTCTCCATGTATTCGGACATGTCGATGCGCGCCAGCGCCGTCTCATCGTCGAACAGGAAATTGGCCAAAGCCTTGGTCAGTTCCGTCTTGCCGACGCCGGTAGGCCCGAGGAACATGAACGAGCCGATCGGCCGGTTCGGATCCTGAAGGCCCGCACGGGCACGCCGCACCGCCTTGGAAACGGCCTGCACCGCTTCGCCCTGGCCGACGACACGCTTGCCGATCTCGTCTTCCATGCGCAGCAGCTTGTCACGCTCGCCCTGCAGCATCTTGTCGACCGGAATGCCGGTCCAGCGCGACACGATATGGGCGACGTGGTCGGGCGTGACCACTTCCTCGACCATGCCGGCCTTGCCGTCCTGGGCTTCGGCCTCCTTCAGCTTCTTTTCCAGTTCCGGGATCTTGCCATAGGCAAGCTCGCCGGCCCGCTGGAACTCACCCTTGCGCTGGGCAATGGCAAGGTCGTTGCGCGCTTCGTCGAGCTGCTTCTTCAAGTCGGCCGCTAGCCCGAGCTTCTGCTTCTCGGCCTGCCACTTCGCGGTGATCTCAGTCGATTCCTCTTCCAGGCCGACAAGTTCCTTTTCCAGGCGGGCGAGCCGGTCCTTCGAGGCATCGTCCGTCTCGACCTTCAACGCTTCGCGTTCAATCTTGAGCTGCATGATGCGGCGGTCGATCTCGTCCAGCGCTTCGGGCTTGGAATCGACCTGCATCCTGAGCCGCGAGGCGGCTTCGTCGACGAGGTCGATCGCCTTGTCCGGCAGGAAGCGGTCGGCGATGTAGCGGTTGGACAATGTCGCCGCCGCCACCAGTGCCGAATCGGAGATACGCACCTTGTGGTGCTGCTCGTATTTCTCCTTCAGGCCGCGCAGGATCGAGACCGTGTCCTCCACTGTCGGCTCGTCGACGAAGACGGGCTGGAAACGGCGGGCAAGAGCGGGATCCTTCTCGACATGCTTCCTGTATTCATCGAGCGTGGTGGCGCCGACGCAGTGCAGTTCGCCGCGCGCCAGCGCGGGCTTCAGGAGATTCGACGCATCCATGGCACCATCGGCCTTGCCGGCGCCGACCAGCGTGTGCATCTCATCAATGAACAGGATGATGTTGCCACTGGCCGAAGTGACCTCCGAAAGCACAGCCTTCAGCCGCTCCTCGAATTCGCCGCGATATTTGGCACCGGCAATCAGCGCGCCCATGTCGAGCGCCATCAACTGCTTGTCCTTCAGCGATTCCGGCACGTCGCCATTGACGATGCGCAGCGCCAGCCCTTCGGCGATCGCCGTCTTGCCGACGCCCGGCTCGCCGATCAGCACCGGGTTGTTCTTGGTGCGGCGCGACAGCACCTGGATGGTGCGTCGAATCTCGTCGTCGCGGCCAATCACGGGGTCGAGCTTGCCCGCGCGTGCGTCCGCGGTGAGGTCGCGTGCGTATTTCTTCAGCGCGTCATAGCCCTGTTCGGCACTCGCCGAATCGGCGGTGCGGCCCTTGCGGACGTCGTTGATGACCTGGTTCAGCGCCTGCGCGGTGACACCGGCCTTGGCCAGGATTTCGGCGGTCTTGGCCGATTTCTCCATGGCAAGCGCCTGCAGCAGCCGCTCGACGGTGACAAAGCTGTCGCCGGCCTTCTTAGCCAGGTCTTCGGCGGTCGAGAACACCTTGGCCAGCGGCTGTGCCAGATAGAGCTGGCCATTGCCGCCCTCCACCTTGGGCATCGCCTCGAGCGCCGTCTCGACGCCGAGCTTGACATCGCGGACATTGCCGCCGGCGCGCTCGATCAACGACGCGGCCAAGCCTTCGTCATCGTCGACGAGGACTTTCAGAATGTGTTCGGGGGTGAATTGCTGGTGGTTGCGCGAGAGCGCCATGGTCTGCGCGGACTGGATAAAGCCGCGCACTCGCTCCGAGTATTTCTCAAGGTTCATATTTGTCTCCTTCCATCACCGGCCCGCTTTGCGGCACCGGATCAGATTGCGGTGACGGACCCGCCCATTCGAGCCGGATCCTGTTCAGGCCAGATATGGTGCATGGACCCTTGCCCCTCAAGATGTCGCAATATGGCAGGCGCATAATATTCCACGTCAGCCCAAACGAAAACGGCGGAGATTTCTCTCCGCCGCTCAAGGCCTTGAATGCCGTTCGCTCAGTTGTCGATGTCGGAAACCACGGGTTCGGCACCGCCGCTGTCGACCGGAGCCGCCGCTGTCTCGGCCGCATCCCCATTTTCGCTGCCGCTCTCGACCTGATCGGCATTGGTGCGCGGACGGCGCGGACGCCGTGGACGGCGGGCAGCACCGCTTTCGGCGGCCGCCTCATTGAGTTCGGCCTGGGCGGCCAGACCTGCCGGTGAAAAATTCTCGAACCGTGGAGCCGGCTCGGCCGCCGCGACGGTCTCGGGCGGCGAAGCGGCCTCTGCCTGGCCTTCTGTCTGCCCCGGGGCCTCGTTGCGCTGTTGCTGGCCGCCCTGTTCGGGTGAAGCGTAGTCGCGCTGGCCGTAGCCGCCATTGGGGCGGCGATCGCGATGGCGCCCGCCACCGTTGTCGCGGCCGCCATTGTTGCGACCGTTATTGTCGCGCCCGCTGTTGTCGCGCCCGCTATTGTCGCGATTGTCGCGACCGTTTTCCCGGTTCAGCGCAACCTCCGCCGGCATGCCCTCGATCACCGGCTGCGGACCTGCGCCATGGTTGATCACGGGGAGCTGTGGATCGGAACCGGCATTGCCGCTGCTATTTCCCGCCCCACTGTTGCCGGCCCCACTGCCGGCATTGTCGAACTCGTCGCGATCGTCGTCGCCGTCCTCGTCGAACTCGTCGCGTGCCTGCTGGACGTTCTGGATCGGCATCTGCGCCTGCGCGGCGGCAATGATGCGATTGTAGTGTTCAGCGTGCTGGAGGTAATTCTCCGCCATCACCCGGTCGCCGGAGCTGTGCGAGTCACGGGCAAGCGTGGCGTATTTTTCGGCAATCTGCTGAGCCGATCCACGGATTTTCACGTCCGGGCCGTTGCTCTCGTAATTGCGCGTAAGCGGATTCGGCCCCTTGCGGTTGTTGTTATTGTTGTTGTTATTGTTATTGCCACCGCCGCCGCCATTGTTGTTGCGACCGCGCATGCGCCTGTTCTGCTGTTGTGGCCTCATTCGACTCTCTTCATCTTGAAATTTTGAAAAACTCTTCACGAACGGAGGCGCTCATGCAGCCAGCCGTTTCGTTTCTTCACCGGCGTTCGCCCGCATCGATTGCGTTGGCGCCACGTGTCATCCTGTTTCCGGTTACATCACTTGCCGGACGATTCCCGCACGAAGCTTGGGCGTCGTTTGCGCAAGAAGGCAGCTATTTCCAAGGAAAAACCGAATCGCTAAGAGCACTGCCTGCTTCGTCTCATCCGGTTAGGCGACCCTAGCCGCATTCCCCGGTATTGCCAAGCGCTTTTTTTGCACTGCGTCAAGACGTTGCTCGTTGAAAAACAAGAACCCTGTCGTTTCCGCCGAGATCGCTAAAAACCTCGCCAGCCGCGTAACCGGCCGCGCGAAATATATCGTTGACGTCGTTGCTTTGCGTGTGGCCGATCTCGACCGCAATCCTGCCTTCGGCTTCCAGAAACCTTGCCGCCTCGGCGGCGATGATCCTGTAGGGGTTCAGCCCATCCACACCGCCATCAAGGGCAAGGCGCGGGTCGAAATCGCGGACTTCGTCCTGCAGATTTCCAATCTCTTGTGTTGGTATATAGGGAGGGTTTGCGGCAATTACATGGTACCGGCCGGAAACTTTTTCAAACCAGTCTGACTGAACCGCCGTGAACCGGCCGCCGAGGCCGAATTGCCCGGCATTGCGGGCCGCCGTGGTCAGAGCGCCGGCGGAGATGTCGACACCGGTGGCGGTCGCGGCCGGCACGACGCTCAGCAACGCCAGGGCGATCGCGCCCGTGCCGGTGCCGAGATCGAGGATGCGGCATGTGCCCTCCCGCGCGGCCATTGCCTTGACAAAGGGCAGCACCGCCTCGACCAGCGTTTCGGTGTCCGGTCGCGGCTCCAGCGTCTCCGGCGACAGCGACAAGCGCAAACCGTAAAACTCGCGATAGCCGAGGATGCGATGCACCGGCTCGCCACGAGCTCGCCGTCTCAGGGCGCCGTCGATCGCGGCGATGGCGTTCCCGTCGATCTTGCGCTCGGGGTCGGCGATCGCCTGGGTGCGCGTCGTGCTGGAATAGTGCTCGACGATCAGCCGCGCATCGAGCGCGGGATCATCGATGCCGGCTGCGGCAAGCCGGGTCCGCGCGTCCCGCAGCAGCGGCCCCAGCGCCGCGGGCGGATGGTCAGCCATCGATGCCGATATCGGCCAGCAGCTTCGACTGATGATCGGCGATCAGCGCGTCGACGATTTCGTCGAGTTCACCCATCATCACCCGGTCGAGTTTGTAGAGCGTCAGGTTGATGCGATGATCAGTGACCCGGCCCTGCGGAAAATTGTAGGTGCGGATGCGCTCGGAGCGGTCGCCGGAACCGACTTGCGACTTGCGCGACTCGGAACGCTCCTCATCCGCCTTGCTGCGCTCCATGTCATAGAGCCGGGCGCGCAGGATCTGCATGGCCTTGGCCCGGTTCTGGTGCTGCGACTTCTCCGCCTGCACCACCATGATGCCGGTCGGCAGATGGGTGATGCGGACCGCGGAATCGGTGGTGTTGACGTGCTGGCCGCCGGAGCCGGAGGCACGCATCGTGTCGATGCGGATGTCCTCGGCCCTGATGTCGATGTCGACCTCTTCGGCTTCCGGCAGCACGGCGACTGTGGCGGCTGACGTGTGGATGCGCCCGCTGGCCTCGGTGGCCGGCACGCGCTGGACGCGATGCACCCCGGATTCGAATTTCAGATGGGCGAACACACCTTTACCGGAGATCGTGGCGATGATTTCCTTGAAGCCGCCGGCATCGCCGTCGCTGGCCGATACCGTTTCGAACCGCCAGCCGCGTTCGGCGGCATAGCGCTCATACATGCGAAACAGGTCCCCGGCGAAGAGTGCCGCCTCATCGCCGCCGGTGCCGGCGCGGATTTCAAGAATGGCGTTCTTGTCGTCGGCGGCATCCCTGGGCAGGAGCAGGATCTGGATGTCTTTCTGCAGCGTCTCGATGCGCTCCTCGACGCCGGGCAGATCTGCCTCGGCAAGCGCCCGCATCTCGGCGTCGGTGCCCTTGTCGGCGAGCATCGCTTCAAGGTCGGCCTGCTCGTGCTCGGCAGAGCGCAATTCCCTGACCTTGGCCACCATCTCCTGCAACTCGGCATATTCCGATGCCATCCTCACATAGGCATCCGGCGCCGGCCCGGCCGACATCTGCGCTTCGAGCATCTCGAAACGCTTGACGACTTGATCCATACGATCGCGGGGCAAATTGACCATGATGAGGGTGCTACAACGGGATCGAGCGGTCGTCGGCGAAGGCCTGCAGCAATGCCCGCATCGGCAGCCCTTGCGCCGGCGCCATCAGATTGTCGTCGAAGAAAGCCTTCAGCTCCTCCAGCGGCAGCTCCGTCAGCATGGCCTTGACCGGACCGATCGAGGCCGGCGACATCGAGATCGAGCGGAAACCGAGGCCGATCAGCGCCATCGCCGAGATCGGCTTGCCGGCGAGTTCACCGCACAGGGTGACCGGCGTATGATTGCGGGCGCCGGCGTCGGCGATCTGCTTGAGCACGCGCAGGAATGGCGCCGACAACGTATCGAAGCGGTTGGCCAGTTGCGTGTTGCCGCGGTCGACCGCCATGACGAACTGGAACAGGTCGTTCGATCCGACCGAGACGAAGTCGACCGCCTTCATCAGCTCGTCGAGCTGGAACAAAAGCGACGGCACTTCCAGCATGGCGCCCAGCTTGAGACTGGTCGGCAGGTGATGGGCAAAGCGTGAGAGATGCCGCACCTCGCGGTCGATGATTTCGCGCGCCTGGGCGATTTCGCCGAGCTCGGTCACCATCGGCAGCATCAGCTTGAGCTCGCGCCCGCCGCTGGCCTTGAGCAAGGCGCGGATCTGGGTGCGCAGCAAGCCCGGCCGATCTAGCGTCAGGCGGATCGCCCGCCAGCCGAGCGCCGGATTCTCTTCCTGGACCGCGCCCTTGAAATAGGGCAGCACCTTGTCGCCACCAATGTCGATGGTGCGGAAGGTGACCGGCTTGCCGCGCGCGGCCTCGAGCACGTCGCGGTAGAGTTTTTCCTGGGCTTCGGCGCGCGGAAAGGTCGACGCGACCATGAACTGCAGTTCCGTGCGGAACAGGCCAATGCCGGCGGCGCCCGCCTCCGCCAACTGCGGCAGGTCGACGGCAAGCCCGGCATTCATCAGCAGGTCGACCTGGACCCCGTCCCGAGTCGTCGACGGCTTCTTGCGCAGTTCGCGGTAGACCTCCTGCCGGCGCGCCCGGAACCGCACCTTCTCGGCATAGGCGGCTTCAAGATCGGATTGCGGCCGCAGATGGATCGCGCCTTCCTCGCCGTCGACGATGATGGCATCGCCGTTTTCCGCCATGGAAACGGCGCCCTTCATCTGTCCGGCGACGGGAATGCCCATGGCGCGCGCGACGATGACGACATGGCTGGTCGCCGCGCCATCCTCCAGCACCAGCCCGCGCAGCTTGTCGCGAGGATAGTCGAGCAGTTCGGCAGCGCCCATCGAGCGGGCGACGATGATGGCGTCCTTGGGCAGCGAGGCCGCGACATCCTCGGGCCCACGTCCCATCAGCTGGCGCAACAGCCGGTTGGCAAGATCGTCGAAATCGCTCATCCGCTCGCGCAGATAAGGATCGGTCATGTGCAGCATGCGGGCGCGCATGTCGCTCTGAACTTTTTCGACCGCCGCCTCGGCAGTCAGGCCGTTACGGATCGCCTCTTCCAGCCGCCGTACCCAGCCCCGGTCGTTGGCGAACATGCGGTAGGCTTCCAGCACCTGGCGATGCTCGCCCTCGAAGGCGACATCGCGGCGCTCCAGCATGTCGTCGATGGAAAGCCGCAGAGAACCAAGCGAAGCTTCGAGCCGCCGGACCTCCTCCTCGCTGTCCTCGTTGAACAAATTGGTGACGACGATACGCGGCTCGTGCAGCACGACGTGACCGAGCCCGACGCCATCGTTGAAGGACAGGCCGGTGAAGCTGACAGGCCGGCGCAGGTCGAGTTCGAGGCCTGGCCGGGTCAGCCGCGCCAGATCGCCGGTGGCGATCATCTCTGCGATGACCATGGCCGTGGTTTCCAGCGCCTCGACCTCGTCGTCGCGGTAGTGGCGCATGGTCTTGTTCTGGACGACCAGGACGCCCAGCGTGCGCCCTGCCCTGAGCACCGGCACGCCGAGGAAGGAATTGTAGATCTCCTCCCCGGTCTCCGGCAGGTAGGCGAAAGCCGGGTGTTCTTGCGCGTTGGACAGGTTGAGCGGCCTGGCACTCGCGGCAATGGTGCCGACCAGGCCTTGCCCTAGCCGCAGCTGAGCCAGATGGACGGCGTTCGGGTTCAGACCTTCGGTGGCGTAGAGCTCCAGCACCGAATCGGCGCGCAGCACGTAGAGCGAGCAGACTTCCGCGACCATGTTGGAGGCGATGTCGCGCACAATCCGGTCGAGCCGCTCCTGCGGCTCCAGCGGCTCCTGCATGAGCTCGCGGAGCCGTTTCAGCAAAACGCGCGGGCCAACGGCCGTGTCACGCATCGCGGCTTCTTCTCCAATAGACTTCTTGCCGGGGCAGTTTCCGCCGCGCCCGGCAAGTGCGCAACAGCTGATTCAGTCCTGCTACTGCTTATCCAGACCGTAGACGGAATGCAAAGTGCGAACCGCAAGTTCCGTATAGGGACCGTCGATCAGTATCGAAATCTTGATCTCGGAGGTGGTGATGGCGCGGATGTTGATCGCCTTGTCGGCCAGCGCCTTGAAGGCGGTGGCGGCGACGCCGGCATGGCTCCGCATGCCGATGCCGATGACCGAGACCTTCGACATGCCGGCTTCCGACTGTACGACATCGTAGCCAATCTCGGCTTTCAGCCGGTCGAGCACGGCCAGCGCCTTGTCCACATCGCCCGACGGCACGGTGAAGGTCATGTCGGTCAGCTTGCCGTCCTCGGAAATGTTCTGGACGATCATGTCGACATTGATGTTGGCCTCGGCCAGCGGTCCGAAAATGCCGGCGGCGACGCCCGGCCGGTCGCCGACGCGGCGCAGCGAAATCTGGGCCTCGTCCTTGGCATAGGCAATTCCGGTGACGACCTGCTGTTCCACGATCTCTTCCTCGTCGCAAATGAGCGTTCCCGGAGGATTGAGCAAATCCCCCATTCCGGGCGCATCGGGATCGTCGAAGGACGACCGCACGAAGGTACGCACCCTGTGCACCATGGCAAGCTCGACCGAACGCACCTGCAGAACCTTGGCGCCGAGCGAGGCCATTTCAAGCATTTCCTCGAACGATATCTTGGCCAGCCGCCGCGCTTTGGGCTCGATGCGCGGGTCGGTGGTGTAGACCCCATCGACGTCGGTGTAGATGTCGCAGCGGTCGGCCTTGACCGCGGCGGCGATCGCCACGGCGCTGGTATCGGAGCCGCCACGTCCGAGCGTGGCGATGCGGTTGTCCGGCCCGATGCCCTGGAAACCGGCGATGACGGCCACCTGGCCTTCGCCGAAGCGCTTGACCAGGAAGGCGCCGTCGATGTCGAGGATGCGCGCCGCGCCATGCGCGTTGTCGGTCTTGATCGGAATCTGCCAGCCCTGCCAGGAGCGCGCATGCACGCCCATGTTCTGCAAGGTGATGGCGAGAAGGCCAGCCGTGACCTGTTCGCCGGAAGCGACGACCGCGTCATATTCGCGGGCATCGTGCATCGGTGAGGCCTCGCGGGTCCAGCCGACCAGCTCGTTGGTCTTGCCGGCCATCGCCGAAACCACCACAGCCACCTCGTGACCGGCGTCGACCTCGCGTTTGACGTGACGTGCCACGTTGCGGATGCGAGCGATGTCGGCGACGGAGGTCCCGCCGAATTTCATCACGATACGCGCCATGGAAGCGAAATGCCTTTGACTGGAGCCGGCCCGCGGCCGAAAATGGAAGAAAAGCGCCCGGCTGCCGCCGGCCACTGAATGCGCGGCCTCCATAGCCAAATGAGGAAGGTTTCGCAAGGCTGACGGCGGATTGCACAACAGCACGGCATATTGCCTTCCGGCCCGGCGCCGCTTACCAAATGCTGCCCGCGGGAAATTGCTTTCGGTTCGGCATAACAGATGATTGCTCGGCTTCGGCGCGCCATGCGATTGCAATCGCTCCCGCTTGTCGCGGGCTTTGCGGTGCTGGCACTGATCGTCGGCACCCGTGCGGTGCTCGTCGAGAGCCAAAGGGCCAATCGTGCCGCCGCACGTGAGACAATCGAGTACCAGGAGCAGCTTTCCGGGCTGCTTTCATTGGCGCAGGAGGCCCAGAGTGGTCAGCGCGGCTACCTGCTGACCGGTGAAAAATCGTATCTGGAGCCTTACCGGAAGGCCGTCGAGGCAATTCCGGGACAATTGGCGCGGGTCGACAGCGCGACCGCTCCCGACGATCAGATCGCCCAGCAGATCGGCCACATCAAGGACGCGCTTTCGCAACAGCAGGCCGACCTGGCCGAAACCATAGCTCTTTACGAGCGAGGCGATGCGGCAAAGGCCCTGCAACTGGTCCGCAGTGGCCAGGGCAAGGCCGCCATGGACGAGATGCGGGCCAGCATGGACACAATCCGACGCATCGGCGCCGCCGCGGTGGCCGCGCGCGACGAGCGTACCGACCGGGTCGAGGCCTGGCTGCGGATCGGCTCATTGGCCGCGTTGCTGGCGATTTTCCTGCTTGCCGCCTACACCATACGTCAATCCCGTCGCCGCTTCCACGAGGTGGTCGTCGCCCAGCAAGAGCTGATGCGCAAGAACATCGAACTCGGCAACGAGATCCAGACGCGTGAAAACGCCGAATCCCAGATACGCCAGATGCAGAAGATGGAGGCTGTCGGACAGCTGACAGGCGGCATCGCCCACGACTTCAACAACATGCTGGCGGTGATCCTCAGCGCCATGAACCTTGCCCAGCGCAAGCTGAAGCGGGGCGAGCATGACATCGAAAAACTCGTCGAGGCCGCGACCGACGCGGCCAGCCGCGCCGCCAACCTGACATCCCGCCTGCTTGCCTTCTCCCGCCTGCAGCCTCTGGCGCCGCAGGTTGTCGACATCAACGGGCTGTTGACCGGCATGTCCGATCTTCTGCGCCGGACCTTGGGTGAAGGCATCGGCATCGAGACAGTATTAGCGGGCGGCCTGTGGAAAACCCACGCCGATCCCAGCCAGATCGAGAACGCGATCCTCAATCTGGCCGTCAATTCCCGCGACGCCATGGACAATGAGGGCAAGCTGACCATCGAGACTGTCAACAGCCACCTCGACGACGGCTATGCATCGACGCACGCCGAAGTCACGCCTGGCCAATATGTGATGATCGCGGTAACCGACACCGGCGCGGGCATGTCGCCCGAGACCATCGCCAGGGCCTTCGAACCCTTCTTCACGACCAAGCCGGTCAACAAGGGCACGGGACTTGGGCTGAGCCAAGTGTTCGGCTTCGTCAAACAATCGGGCGGCCACGTCAAGATCTACTCCGAGCCCGGCGAAGGCACGACGATCAAGATCTACCTGCCCCGGTTTTTCGGAGCCGAGGGGCCGGCAGCGCCCGTCGGGCGCGATAAGAGCGCCGCCAAGGTCACCGAGACGATCCTCGTCGTCGAGGATGACCCCCGCGTGCGGGCCTCCACGACGGATGTCATGCGCGAACTCGGCTACATCGTCATCCATGCGGGAAGCGGACCGGAGGCCCTTCAGAAGCTCGCCGCGACACCAGGCATCGCCCTGCTTTTCACCGACATCGTCATGCCGGTGATGAACGGCCGCAAGCTCGCCGAGGAAGCGCTCGCGCGCCAGCCCGAGCTGAAAGTGGTCTTCACCACCGGCTTCACCAGGAATGCCGTGGTCCACAACGGCATGCTCGATCATGACGTGCACTTCCTGGCCAAGCCGTTCACCATCGAGCAGCTGGCGGCCAAGCTGCGGGATGTTCTGGACACGAAATAAGCCGGGCCTTTGATCGCCCAGCCACTTTGTCAGCAGAGGAAAATGTTGCCTTGACATTCGATGCCTCACGCCCGACTTCCTAGCGCATGACCCCGAAATCGACTTCGATTTCGGAAAGGGATCATGCGCAGAATCAAAGTGCTACAGCGTCCTTTGCGCGTCCGAAGGACGCGCGGCGCTGTAGCGTCCGAGGAGACCAACCGATGCCTGAGCCCCGACGATCGACGATCGATGCCGGAGAGGTGGAACGCTTTTCCGCCCTTGCCGCCGAATGGTGGAACCCGAACGGCAAGTTTCGTCCGCTGCACAAATTCAATCCGGTCCGGCTTTCCTATATCCGCGACCAGATCGCGGCGCGCTTCGGCCGCGACCCGCGGGCGGCGCGGCCGTTCGAGGGCCTGCGCATCCTCGACATCGGCTGCGGTGGTGGCCTTTTGTGCGAGCCGATGGCGCGGCTCGGTGCCGAGGTGGTCGGAGCGGACGCGTCCGAAACAAACATCGAAGTGGCGAAACTGCATGCCGCCGAGGGCAATGTCAGCGTCGACTATCGTGCCACGACGGCGGAAGATCTCGCCGAGGCCGGTGAAAAATTCGATGTCATCCTCAACATGGAAGTGGTCGAACATGTCGCCGATATCAACCTGTTCGTCGCCAAATGCGGCGAGATGGTCAAACCCGGTGGCATCATGTTCGTGGCCACCATCAACCGCACACTCAAGGCGCTCGGCCTCGCCATCATCGGCGCCGAATATGTGTTGCGCTGGCTGCCGCGCGGCACCCACCAATTCGGCAAACTGGTGCGCCCGGAAGAGCTGGAAAAGGCGCTGCGCGGCGCCGGCCTGACCATCATCGACCGCACCGGCGTTACCTACAATCCGCTTGCCGACCGCTGGGCGCGGTCGAAGGACATGGACGTCAACTACATGGTGCTGGCGGAGAAGGGATCGGTCTGAACAGCCAATCCTCGGCCAGCCTAGGCCGGAGCCCGGCGGTGACGCTGACGGCAGTGCGGCGTGCGCCTCGAAGCCATCAGGCTTTCTGGCTCTGCGCCTTGGTGGTGATGAACACGCCCGCGGTGATGATGACGGCGCCGACCCAGGTCAGCAGTTGATAGTGTTCACCAAGGAAGATCGTGCCGGCAAACAGTCCGACCGCTGCCGCGACATAGCCGATCTGGCTGAGATAGACCGGACCGCCAACCGCCTGCAGCCGGAAGAAGAAAGCAAACATCGCCGATGCCGAGGCCATCTGCGCCACGACGATGAGCGGCACGGCGCCAAGCTGGACGAAGGCCTTGCCTCCGAGCAAGGTCAGGATGCCGACGAGCAGCATCGCCGCGGACGCCAGATGGCTGCCGACCGCGAGTTCGATGGGACCGGTTCCTTCCGGCCAGTCGATGGTGCGGTAGATGTTGCCGGCGGCAAGGCTGACCGGGATCAGCAGCCCCGTCACCACCCAGAACAGATCGGCCGGCTGGCCAGCCTCGCCGCGCGTCACCGCCACCATGACGGCGCCGACAAAGCCGACGGCGATGCCTGATATGCCCAGCATGTTGGGGCGCCGGACGCCGAGCAGGATCGAAAACACCAGTGTGATCACCGGCGACAGCGTGAACATGATGCCGGTGTAGCCGGCGCCCAGATGCGGAATGGCCGAAAACATCAGGAGATTGGGGACGGCATAGGACACTGCCGCGGTGACGAAGAAATAGCGCAGTTTGTGCGGGGTGAGCCGGATGCGCTGACCACGCGCCAGCAGCACCCCCAAAAGCACGCCGCCAGCGCCGAGCGAGATGACAAAGGCCCAGACCATGGCTGGCACGCCGGCCGCCGTGGCGAGCTTGCCGAAGGGCAGCGTCAGGCCCAGCAGGCCGCCGGTGACAACCAGCAGGCCGAGCGCCGAATCCCAGAGATATTTCATGATGGAACCCTATGGGTGGCACAGCCTCTTGGCCGGCGTTGAATATTGAGATAAGATAATGGAAAGATTCTTAACGTCAAGATACATTATGGTGAGATAGATGGACCGCGCTGGGAAAGCCATCGAGCAATGGCAGCGGGAACGGCCGGACCTGGATGTATCGCCGATGGCCGTAATCGGGCGTCTGAATGAGGTCTCCTCGCTGATAGCACGCGATCGTCTCGCCCCGCTGTTCGCCCGTTTCGGACTGCAGGCGGGAGAGTTCGATGTATTGGCGACGCTGCGCCGCTCCGGCTCGCCTTACGCGCTGACGCCGACCGCTCTCTATGAAGCGACGATGGTGACATCAGGCGCCATGACCAACCGGCTCGACCGGTTGGAAAAGGCCGGATTGATCCTGCGTGCACCGCACCCCAACGATCGGCGCGGCATCGTCGTGCGGCTGACCGAAAAGGGGCTCGCCTTGATCGACGAGGCCGTTGCGGCCCATGTGGCGAACGAGCATCAGATCCTGTCCGGCCTGACACAGACCGAACGGGAAACGCTTTCGCACCTGCTGGAAAAATTGATCGGCAGCGTGAGCTGATCGCTCAGTTCCGGTCGTCCGGAAACACCGGGATCGGCATGAACTCGACGCCGTCCTCGGCCAGGCTCTTGGCCTCTTCCAGCGTCGCCTCGCCATAGATGCCGCGCGCATCGGTTTCGCCGAAATGGATCTTGCGCGCTTCCTCGGCGAACTTGTCGCCGACATAGTCGGCGTTTTCGCGCACCTTCTCGGCCATCGCCTTCAGCTGCGCCAGCGCCTGCTTCTGCGCCTCGCCCATGGCAAGCGCTATGGTTTCCTGCTTGCGGGCCGTGGAAACGGCCGGGGCCATCAGCGCCTTCTCGACCTTGTGCGAGCCGCAGCTGGGGCAATCGACAAAACCGCGCTTCTTCTGCGTGTCGAAATCGTCATTGCTGCGAAACCAACCCTCGAACTCATGCTCGTTTTCGCAGATCAGGGAAAAGCGGATCAAGATGCGGCGCCCCTGAGACGCGGCCCCTCGCCGGTATTGATGGTGAAATCCCGCGCATTCCTGAGATTGGGGATCTTCTTGCGCGCGGCAAGCGACTGCGCCGGGTCGATCTCCGCGACAATCACCGCTGGCTCGTCATGCGCGGCTTCGGCGATGATGCGGCCCCACGGATCGACGATCAGCGAATGCCCATAGGTCTCGCGGCCGTCCTCGTGCAGGCCGCCTTGCGCGGCGGCGACGACATAGGCGCCGTTCTCAATGGCGCGTGCCCTGAGCAGCACATGCCAATGCGCCTCGCCGGTCTGGCGGGTGAAGGCCGCGGGCACGGTCAGCACCTCGGCGCCGGCCATCGCTTCGGCACGGAACAATTGCGGAAAACGCAGGTCGTAGCAGACGGCAAAGCCTAGTTTCGCATCGTTGATCGGAATAACGACGGCTTCGGTCCCCGGCTCATAGGCGGCGGATTCGCGCCAGCTTTCGCCGTTATCGAGGTCGACGTCGAACATGTGGATCTTGTCGTAGGTGGCGAGCGTCGCGCCATCGGGTCCGAACAGGAGCGCGCGGTTGGCGAGCTTGCCGTCGGCGCGCAGTATGGCGGTCGAGCCGACGTGCAGGAAGATGCCGAGCTCACTGGCGAGCTTCCGCGCGGTTGCGACAACGATGTCCTTGTCCTGCGAGGTGAAGGAGGCGGCACGCGCTTCCTTGTCGCGGATCAGTGCACCGGTCATCTCCGGCGTCTGGATATAGGTCGCGCCCTGGCCCGCGGCCTCGCGCACCAGCCGCTCCATATCGGCCGCATTGCGCTCGGGGCTCTCGCCTGAACGCATCTGCACTGCCGCCGCCTTGAAAACACCCATTGTCATACCCTCAAATCGACGAGCCGTTGGCGAGCAGTTTGTCCAGTCGGCCTTCTGCCTCCAGATCATGGAGGTCGTCGCAGCCACCGACATGTGTGTCGCCTATGAAAATCTGCGGAAAGGTCGTGCGCCCGTGAGCTCGCGACATCATCTCCTGGCGCAGTTCCGGAGAGAAGGAAGCGTCGTGCTCGGTATAGGCGACGCCTTTGCGCTCCAGCAACCGCTTGGCCGCCGTGCAGTAGCCGCACATCATGCGCGTATAGATCGTGACATCGACCATGACGAATTCCGCTTCCGTTGCCGACTTATATAGTCACGGACTCGTCCGCCCGGAAGTCCCCCGGCAACACACGGGCAAAGGTCAGCACGTCGACGGCGGCCGCACCTCCCCTTTTCAGCGCCTTGGTGGCGGCACGCACGGTGGCGCCGGTGGTGTAGACATCGTCGATCAGAAGCACCCTGCGGCCGGCAATCTCGATCTCGGCCTCTGCCGGCACGCGAAAGGCGGCGCGTACGTTTTCCTCGCGCTCCTGCCGCTCCAGTCCGACCTGCTGGCGGGTGAGTTTCACGCGCCGCATGGCGGAGGGCGAGAAAGGCAGCCCGCTGAGCTCGCAAACCGCGCGCGCCAGTTCCGCCGATTGATTGAACCGCCGCCTGAAAAAACGGCGCCAATGCAGCGGCACCGGTACCACCACATCCGCGTCGGCGATGAGCTCGGCGCCCACACGAACCATCCAGCGCGCCATCCAGGGTGCGAGATCCGTGCGGTCCTGGTATTTCAGCCCTTGCACCATCTGGCGGGCAACGCCGGAGTAGACGACCGCGGCCCGTGCCCGTTCGAAGGGAGGCGGATCCGCGATCGCCTCCGCCGACAGAAAACCATCGCCCATGTGATGGGTGAACGGCGTGCCCATCACCGGACACCAGGGCCGCTCCAGCAGCCGCAGCTTCGGCCAGCAGCCGCCGCACAACACACCGGGCTGCGAGACCTGCCGGCGGCAACCGGCGCAGACCGGCGGAAACAGGATGCGCGCCGGCCAGCCCAGAGCCGACCGGGCAGCAGACCCGGCTAGCTTACCGATCTCGACGGACTTGATCTTGGGCATCGGATCGGCCACGTGATTGGTTGCTCGGCACCACCATACCAACCATATCAGGGCGCCGACATACAAGGATCAATCCCTTGCAGCCTATAATGGACACCTCTCTGTGGCTGGCGCACAAGCGGCGCGCGCTCATCCATCCGGTTGACGGCGCCGACTTCCTCATGCGCCGTGCCGCCGAGGATCTCGCCGACCGGCTGGGCGCCGTCGAGCGAAAGTTCGCCAAGGCGGCGGTGCTGTTTTGCCAGACATCGGCCGCGGCCGATGTCCTTGCGCGGAGCGGCAAGGTGGCGGATCTCGCCCGTGTAGAGACGGCCGCGGCTTTCCTGAACGGTGCCGCCGGCCTGATTGCACCGCCGGAGACCGTCCCGTTCGAGCCGCAAAGTCTTGATCTGGTGGTATCGCTTTTGTCGCTGCAGGCGATGAACGACATCCCGGGCATGTTGATCCAGATCCGTCGCGCGCTGCGGCCGGACGGACTTTTCCTCGGCGCCTTCGCAGGCGCCGGCACGCTTGCGGAACTGCGCGAAAGCCTGCTTGCCGCCGAGACAGAGCTCTACGGCGGCGTCAGCCCTCGCGTCATCCCGTTCACCGACGTACGCGATGCCGGTGCGTTGCTGCAGCGCGCCGGTTTCGCGCTGCCGGTCGCCGACGTCGAGACGGTGACGGTGCGCTATGCCAACCTGTTTGCCCTGATGGCGGATCTGCGTGCCATGGGCGAAACCAGCGCGCTGGCCGATCGCAGCCGGCGGCCGGGCACGCGCCAGCTGTTTGCCCGCGCCGCGGAAATCTACGCCGAACGCTTTTCCGACCCCGACGGTCGTATCAGGGCAAGCTTCTCGACGGTCTGGATGTCCGGCTGGGCGCCCGATGCATCGCAGCAAAAGCCGCTGAAACCCGGTTCAGCCAAGGTTTCGCTGAAGACTATACTGGAGGGACCTGATGGGCATTGACCTGTTCGCAGGCACCAGCCTCATTGCGCAAAGGCGTTGGCAAGCCTGCTGGAGTTGTCGCTGAACAGCCAGGTCAGCGAGTTGAAGACCTGGCCGATACCGCCGATGATCGTCAGCGACAGCACGGCGATAATCAGACCATATTCGACGACCGTGGCGCCGTTTTCGTCCTTCAGAAAACGCAGCAGCACTGTTTTCATGACCTCGATCCCCGTTGCGGAAACTTTACCGCGGACCTGTTAAGAAAGGTTAACGGCAAAGGCTTAACAGGCGGTGAAGTCGCCGACCGTCGGAAATGTCCTGGCCTGGTCAGCAGTCGCCACTGCTTTTGCCATCGGAACGGATAATGCAGACGCCTCCTGGATCGGCCTGCAGCACGCTGCGGCGTACCGTATAGGTGCTGCGATGGCTGATCGAACCGGTAGCCGTCATGTCCAGGCCGGGGAAACCGTCTCGGGCCGTTTGCGAACGCGCCTGGTTGTCGAGGAAAGGGGTCGCGATCAACGCCAGCGCCACGGCGGCCGATCCGAACAGCAGCGTGAGGCGCAGGACGCCCATGCCCGCATCAGCGACACGAAAGCCGCGCTCGGGCCGGATCGAATCCCAATCCCTGTCCAGGCTCATTCTATCGCTCCCCAGCGAAATGGCGGCGGCCGCACGAAAAACGGCCATGCATCAATTTTTCATGATGAGATAAATCTTCCATTAACGCTGGCTGATATGGACGGTGGTCCAACCAGATCCTCAAAGGAGATCGATCAGGAAGGGGATCAGTGGCGCATCGGCCGGCGGCATCGGATAGTCGCGCATCTGTTTGGGCCGCACCCATTTCAGCGCCTGCCCTTCCCTCGGCTGGGCGATGCCGCGGAAGCGGCGGCAGACAAAAAGCGGCATCAGCAAGTGGAAGTCGTCATAGGAATGGCTGGCGAAGGTCAGCGGCGCCAGGCATGGGATCTCGGTCTCGATACCGATCTCCTCCTGCAGTTCACGGATAAGGCATTGTTCCGGCGTCTCGCCGGCCTCGACCTTGCCGCCGGGAAACTCCCACAGGCCTGCGAGTTGCTTGCCTTGCGGCCGCTGCGCCAGCAGCACCCGACCATCGGCATCGACCAGCGCGCAAGCGGCGACCAGAAGCAGGCGCTTGCCGCTGGATTGCACATCATTCATGCCCGATTTCACCCATGAACAGCGGGCCGGCGGTAGTGGTAGCGATAGACTTCCTCGAAGCCGAGCGCGCGGTAGAGCGCCAGCGCCGGCGCGTTGCCAGCCTCGACCTGCAGCCAGGCTTCCCGTGCGCCGCGCAGCCTCGCCCATTTCAGCGCCGACAGGATCAGGTTGCGGCCGTGGCCCTTGTTGCGCGCCGCCTTGTCGGTAGCGACCTCGAACAGGCCGGCCAGATCGCCGTCATGCACGCAGATCAGCGTCGCCAGCGGCTCCGTCCCATCCTCGAGTGCGAACAGCCCGGCTTCAGGCTGGATAGCGCCGATGATCTCCGACAGGCCCGGCCGCAGCGACACGTCCGAGCCGCTGACCTTGAGCAATGCGCCGATGAAGCGGCTGATGTCCTTGAGCGGGATCTGGTCCATGGCGGCGTCGAGCTGCGCGTCGGCCAGCGGCAGCCGCATGACCAGCGATTCGTCGAACCGACTCCAGCCCTCCTTGTCGAGATGACTGGCAAGATCGGGACCCGACAATGGCGACATGCGGAACGTCAGCGGCCGGCCGTACGCGTCGAAACGGCGGCTCGCGCGGCCGATGCGGTCGGCGATGTGCTGGATGTCGCCGGGATCGAGCGGATTGACCGAGTTCAGCCGCTTGGCCGGATGACCGGCGGTCAGGCGCACCACCCAGGTGCCGTCATAGTGGACGGCGGCCGCGGGCCAGGCGCGAAAGCCGGCCGCCTCATAGCGGCGCACGGTCGCGAGCATGCTTGCGGGATGACGCGAAACCAAGGCGATCAGCTCCGGTAGTCGCCATTGATGGCGACATATTCCTTGGTGAGATCGCAGGTCCACACTGTCGCCTTGCCGCGGCCGATGCCGATATCGGCGCGGATGCGGATGTCGTCGCGCTTCATATAGGCCGAGGTCTTTTCTTCCGAATAGCTGGGGTCGCGCTCACCCTCATGCGCCAGCCTGTTGTCGCCGAACCAGATCGACAGCCGGTCGCGATCCGCGGGCTCGCCGGCCTTGCCGACGGCCATGACGACGCGGCCCCAATTGGCGTCCTCGCCGGCGACCGCCGTCTTGACCAGCGGCGAATTGGCGATCGACAGCGCGATGCGTTTGGCCGAGCGGGCCGACTTGGCCCCGGTGACGGTGACCTCGACCTGCTTGCGGGCGCCCTCGCCGTCGCGCACCACCTGCAACGCCAGCGACTTCAGCACCTTGCCGAGCGCCCGGCGGAACTGGCCAAGGCGGGCGTCCCTGGGATCGGTGATCTCGGGCGCGCCGCGCTTTGCCGCCTTGCCGGTGGCAAACAACAGCAGCGTGTCGCTGGTCGAGGTATCGCTGTCGACGGTGACAGCATTGAACGTCTTGGCCGTGCCGCGCGACAACAGGTCCTGCAGGGCAGGAGCCGCGATCGGCGCGTCGGTGGCGATGAAGGACAGCATCGTCGCCATGTCGGGCGCGATCATGCCGGCGCCTTTGGAAATGCCATTGATGGTCACATCGGCGTCGCCGAGCTTGACCGTCGCCGTCGCCACTTTCGGATACGTATCCGTGGTCATGATGGCCTTTGCCGCCTCTGTCCACAGGTCCGGCTTGCCGTCGCTGACCAGCCCGGCGAGCAGATGGCTGAACTTGGCCGTGTCGAGCGGTTCGCCGATGACGCCGGTCGAGGCCAGGAAAACCTCGCCTGCCGTGCAGCCCGCGGCCTTCGCCGCCGCTTCGCCCGTCAGCGCGGTGGATTCGCGGCCCTTCTGCCCGGTGAAGGCGTTGGCGTTGCCGGAATTGACGACCAGCACCCGCGCCTTGCCCGAGCCAAGGTTCTGGCGGCAGAAATCAACCGGCGCCGAGGGACATTTCGACCTGGTGAACACGCCGGCGACCGCGGTGCCTGCATCGAACACCATGGCCAGCAGGTCGGTGCGGCCCTTGTACTTTATCCCTGCTTCGGCGGTGGCGATGCGCACCCCTTCGATTTCTGGCATTTTGGGGTATTTCTTCGGCGCAAGCGGGGAAATCGTCGTGGACATTCAGACCTCGGGCGGGAAAATCGCAAGGGAAGGCCGGTTTGCCCGATACGGCGAGCCGGTGCAAGCGCGTTTTCGTCGCTCCCGCGGAGGGCAAACCCGTTCAGGATCAAGCTTGCATTTCAAATCTGTTGGCGTCGCCGGGGTCCGTGGCGCTATGATCTTCCACATTGGGCAGGCGGGATCACTTATCATTGCCAGCGAATTGAAACGAGGACGAAAGGCATGGCCGAGGAGGCGGATACGGCGCGCAGATCGATCGGTGCGCGGCGCAATCCCGACAGCGCGGACGCCATCCTGGAGGCGGCCGAGGCAGTGCTGGTCGAAGGCGGCTATGCCGGCTTCTCGATCGAGGCCGTGGCGCGCCGCGCGCGCGCCGGCAAGCCGACCATCTATCGCTGGTGGCCAAGCAAGGCGGCATTGCTGCTCGAAGTCTATCAGCGCCAGAAACGCGTCGACATCCCAGACAGCGGAAGCTTGGAAGAAGACCTCGTCGGCTTCCTGAAAAACCTGTTCGCGCATTGGCGCGACACGCCTTCGGGCAGCGTGTACAGGTCGCTGATTGCCGAGGCGCAATCGGACGAGACCGCCGGCGCGGCGCTCGCCGGCTATGCCACGGGGCGCCGGACTCACAACAGCCAGATCGTGGACCGCGCCAAGGCAAGGGGTGAAATTGCCGACGATATCGATTCAGAGGTGGTCGCCGATCTGATCGGGTCCTTCGCCTGGAAGCATCTTTTGACCAACCGCCTCGACGTGAATGAAGCCACGATACGAACCGCTGTTGGCTATGTCACGCGAGGCATCGTCACGCCCAGGCGCTAAAAAACGGCAAAAAAATAGGCGCGGCGAGCAATCACTCGCCGCGCCTTCGCGATTGCGTCCTACTTGGCGCTTTCCAGCGTGTCGACGGCCTTCTTCAGATTGGCGTCGGGGATCTCAACCTTGGCGCCAGCGCGAAGCGACTTGACCAGCGCGAAATACTTGTCGCGGATGACCGCCTGCTTGGCCTGGTTCTTGACGTCGTCGAAGGCCGGCGGCTGCTTGGCGCGCTTGTCCTCGAGCTTGATGACATGCCAGCCGAACTGCGTCTGCACCGGCTCCTTGGTGTATTTGCCGACCTCGAGCGCGAAGGCCGCCTTGTCGAACTCCGGCACCATCTGGCCAGGTCCG
Source organism: Mesorhizobium sp. CO1-1-11 (assembly GCF_020164995.1). Classification (NCBI taxonomy): domain Bacteria; kingdom Pseudomonadati; phylum Pseudomonadota; class Alphaproteobacteria; order Hyphomicrobiales; family Phyllobacteriaceae; genus Mesorhizobium; species Mesorhizobium sp. CO1-1-11. Next base: position 105,641 of record NZ_JAIUHE010000019.1, on the reverse strand, counting down.
AACCAGCCGAGATCGCCGCCATTGGACTTGCCCGAGGGATCGCTGGTGTGCTCGTTGGCGAGCTTCTGGAAATCACCGCCGCCGTCGAGCTGCTTGATGATCGCCTCGGCCTCTTCCTTCGTCTTCACGAGGATGTGACGGGCATGCACCTCGTTGACCGGCGGCGTGTTGGCGATTTCCTGGTCGTAGCGGGCGCGAACCTCGGCGTCGGTGACCTTGTCGACCACACCCTTCTCGACCATCTCGCCATGCAGGGCGCGCTGCTGCAGGAAAGCCATGCGGCGCTGGAAGTCAGGATCCTTGTCGAGACCGTCGGTGACCGCCTTGGCTGCCATGACGCGGATTTCGATGGCCGCCGAAAGTGCCGCGGCGCGGCGCTGCTCGGGCGGCAACTGCGCGAACTGCTGCGACAGCTCGCCTTCGGCAAGCACCAGATCGGCTTCGGTCAAGGGCTGGCCGTTGACGGTGGCGATCACCGCATTCGGGTCGACCGGCGCCGCGACCGGGGCAGCCGCATCCGCCGGCGCGGCGGGGGCGGCCGGAGCGGGAGCGGTCTCCTGCGCCGTGACAGGCGACAGGCAAAGAGCCGACAGGCCGAGGGCCAGGCCAAGGCTGGCAAGCGACGCACGGCTGAACAACAAGGACATAAGGATGACTCCGGTCAGGGATTGTAGGGAGGGTGGCTTCCAGATCAGCCAGATTGTGGCGGAATTTGGCGCGACCGGCAGGGCCAGCGCGGCGTTGACATCAGTTGAGCCCCCTCTTATCTGTCCATCGACTTGGCGTCCAGAACCGTTTTCCGGGCGCTTTTTGTGTTTGCCCGTATTCAGGCGGTGCGTTCACGTGGATGTGATGGGGCCGCCCGGCGCCTGTCTCAAGATTGAGAATTCTATCGAAAGGACCATTGGATGGTCAGTCTCGGCGGTCTCGCCCGTAAGGTTTTCGGTTCCTCCAACGACCGTCGGGTCAAATCGACCCGCCCCCGTGTCGAGGCGATCAACGCCATGGAAAACGAGATGCGGGCGCTCTCCGATGCCGAGCTTGCCGGCCGCACGGAAAAATTTCGCCAGGATATCGCCAACGGCGCCAGCCTCGACGATCTGCTGATCCCAGCCTTCGCAACCGCCCGCGAGGCCGCGCGCCGCGTGCTTGGCATGCGCCCCTTCGACGTCCAGCTGATCGGCGGCATGGTGCTGCACAATGGCGGCATCGCCGAGATGCGCACCGGCGAGGGCAAGACCCTGGTCGCGACGCTGCCGGTCTATCTCAACGCGCTCGCCGGCAACGGCGTCCATGTCGTTACCGTCAACGACTACCTCGCCACCCGCGACTCCGAATGGATGGGCCGCGTCTACAAGTTCCTCGGCCTCTCGGTCGGCGTCATCGTCCATGGCCTGTCGGACGAGGAGCGTCGCGTCGCCTACGCCTCCGATGTCACCTACGCCACCAACAATGAGCTCGGCTTCGACTATCTGCGCGACAACATGAAGTACGAGCGCGCCCAGATGGTGCAGCGCGGTCACAATTACGCGATCGTCGACGAGGTCGATTCCATTCTGGTCGACGAAGCGCGCACGCCGCTGATCATTTCCGGTCCGCTCGAGGACCGTTCGGAAATGTACAACACCATCGACACCTTCATCATCCAGCTGCAGCCGCAGGATTATGAGATCGACGAGAAGCAGAAGACCTCGATCTTCACCGAGGAAGGCACCGAGAAGCTGGAGAACATGCTGCGCGATGCCGACCTGCTCAAGGGCGAGTCGCTCTACGACGTCGAGAACGTCGCCATCGTCCACCACGTCAACAACGCGCTGAAGGCGCACCGGCTGTTCCAGCGCGACAAGGACTACATCGTGCGCAACGGCGAGATCGTCATTATCGACGAGTTCACCGGCCGCATGATGCCCGGCCGCCGCTATTCGGAAGGCCTGCACCAGGCGCTTGAAGCCAAGGAACACGTGGCGATCCAGCCGGAGAACCAGACGCTTGCTTCCGTCACCTTCCAGAACTACTTCCGCCTCTACAAGAAGCTTTCCGGCATGACCGGCACGGCGCTGACCGAAGCCGAGGAATTCGGCAACATCTACGGTCTCGAAGTCACCGAGATCCCGACCAACCTGCCGGTCATCCGCAAGGACGAGGACGACGAGGTCTACCGGACGGTCGAGGAGAAGTACAAGGCGATCGTCAGGGAGATCCGCGAAGCCAGCGCCAAGGGCCAGCCGACACTGGTCGGCACGACCTCAATCGAAAAGTCCGAGCAGTTGGCCGAGCGCCTGCGCAAGGAAGGCTTCACGGATTTCGAGGTTCTGAACGCCCGCCATCACGAGCGGGAAGCGGCAATCGTCGCCCAGGCAGGCAAGCCCGGCGCCATCACCATCGCCACCAACATGGCCGGCCGCGGTACCGACATCAAGCTTGGCGGCAATGCCGAGATGCGCATTGCCGAGGAGCTGGGCGACATGCCGGAAGGCCCCGAACGCGAAGCGCGCGAAAAGGAAATCAATGCCGACGTCGAGCGCCTGAAGGAAAAGGCGCTGGCCGCCGGCGGCCTCTACGTGCTTGCCACCGAGCGCCATGAATCGCGCCGCATCGACAATCAGCTCAGAGGCCGCTCTGGCCGCCAGGGCGACCCCGGTCGATCGAAATTCTTCCTGTCGCTGCAGGACGATCTGATGCGCATCTTCGGCTCCGAGCGCATGGACGGCATGCTGCAGAAGCTCGGCCTCAAGGAAGACGAGGCCATCATCCATCCCTGGATCAACAAGGCGCTGGAAAAGGCGCAGAAGAAGGTCGAGGCGCGCAACTTCGACATCCGCAAGAACCTGTTGAAATATGACGACGTCTCCAACGACCAGCGCAAGGTGGTGTTCGAGCAGCGCATCGAGCTGATGGACGGCGAGGGCCTTTCGGAGACCATCGGCGAGATGCGCGCGGGCGTCATCGACGAGATCGTCGCCAAGGCCATTCCCGAAAACGCCTATGCCGAACAGTGGGATGTCGCCGGCCTGAAGGCCGAGGTCGCCGAATTCCTCAATCTCGACCTGCCGATCGAGGACTGGGTCAAGGAAGAAGGCATCGCCGAGGACGACATTCGCGAACGCATCTCTCAAGCCGCCGACGCCGCGGCAAAAGAACGCGCCGACCGTTTCGGTCCCGAGGTGATGAACTATGTCGAGCGCTCCGTGGTGCTGCAGACGCTCGACCATCTGTGGCGCGAGCACATCGTCAATCTCGACCATCTGCGTTCGGTCGTCGGCTTCCGCGGCTACGCCCAGCGCGATCCGCTGCAGGAATACAAGAGCGAGGCGTTCGAGCTGTTCCAGGCGATGCTCGGCAATCTGCGCCAGGCCGTCACCGCGCAGCTGATGCGCGTCGAACTGGTCCGCCAGGCCGCCGAAGCGCCGCCGCCTGAAGCGCCCGACATGTTCGGCACGCATATTGACGGCACCACCGGCGAGAATGATTTCGAAGGCGGCGAAACGGCCCTTCTGGTACGCCAGGAAAGCACCGCCATCGTCGCTCCCGAGGACCGCGACCCTAACAACCCCGCAACCTGGGGCAAGGTCGGCCGCAACGAAGCCTGCCCCTGCGGCTCCGGCAAGAAATACAAGCACTGCCACGGGACTTTCGCGTAAAGACCTGCAGGATCGGTGTTCCCCGGACTTCTGATCCGGGGGCGGCTCCCATATTGTCAGATCAGCCCGGAATCGCGCGCCGCGGCGGTTGCCTCGCCGCGCGAAACGGCGTCCAGCTTGCCCAGCACCGCTGAGACATGATGATCGACGGTCTTCGGGGAGATGGTTAGGTGCTCGGCGATTCTCTTATTGGAGAAACCGCGCTCGATCAGGTGCAGAACCTCCATTTGGCGGAGCGTCAGGCCAGCATGATTGGCGCGTGTGCTCTGCCGCGGTCCCCTGGCAATGTTATGGACGCCATTCTGCCGCATGACGGCGCGGACGTGCTGGGCCACCGGCCGGGCACCGAGCCCCTCGAATATGTCCAGGGCCAGGCGCAGCGCCGGCTCGTCGCCGTACAACAGGGCGAGCGCCCGTTCGAACGGAGCGCCCAGCCGGGCCCACAGCATCGCGGCACCACGCCAGTCGCCGGTGAGCAGCAGGCGATAGGGCTCCGCCATGCCGGTCGTGTCGCCAGGACTGCTTTCAGGTGACAAGAGCAGCCGCCAGACGGCCAACTCGGCGAACATTGCCCTCGTCGGCGACAGGCTTTCGGCCAGGTCGATCAGGCGAAGTGCCTCTTCGGTGTCGCCTTGCCCGAGCCATGCCAGTTCGGCCATCGACGCCGTGTAGGGGACCAGCCGCTGCAGCTCCATTCCTTTGTCTAGGAACCGCTTCATTTCGTCCAGCAACGGCGCGGCCGGATCGCCTCGTCTTATGCGCAATTTCGCCAGCGCGACCAAGGATGGGTAGCGCACCAGGGCCGTGGTCGCACTATCGTCGATGACGTCGTGAGCCATCGCGGCCGCATCGTCCCAAAGGCCGCGTCGCAAAAGCAATTGCGCCTGCACGCCCCGCATATAGTCGCGCCAGGTCGCGAGGTCATTCTCGACGCAATAGGCGATGCCCCGGTCGAGAAAGGATTGCGCCCGGACAAGGTCGAGCTGGTTCATTTCGGCGCAGGCGCAATTGGTGAAGCCGCGTGCGGCGTGCTCCTGGAAATTCTGCCCGAGCGCGATGTCAAGGCTGCGGGCGAGGTGCAGACGGCCCTTGGCCAGGTCAAGCCACTGCTCGGCGGAGCCAAGATTGTTGAGCGCATGACAGACTATCTCCGGCTTGTTCAACCGTTCGGCCAAACCGACTGCCTTGCAGCCGAGCAGCAGCGTCTCGTCGAGCTTCTCGGCCAGCATCGCCAGCTGCGAGAGATTGGAATAGGCCATGGCAAGCTCCGGACTGGCCGGCGCCTGTTCCAGCAATTCCACCGCCTGTGCCCCGAACAGGTCCGCCTGTTCTCGGTCACCCACCAGATAGGCGAAGCGCGACAGGCATCTGAGGCTGTCGCCCTCCCTGAGCGTGTCGCCCAACGCCTGCTGCAACCGCCGCGCCTGGCCCTGCGCCTCGATGGCCATATCGATGCGGCCGATCAGATGGCATTCAAAGGCATAGCCTTCGTAAAGCCTCGCCCGGTCGCCCATAGGCAGGCTGTCGGCGTGCCGCAGGGCGACCTCGTAATAGCCGGCCGCATCGCGATGCGCGCCGACGCGGGAAGCCTCGCGCGCCGCAAGCGGGGCAAGCTCGCGCACCGCTTCCAAATTCTGGGCCTCCACCGCATGGTGGACAAGTCTTGCCGTAGCCACCTCGGCGTTTTCCTGCAGTGCGGAAAGCGCGCGCTGGTTGAATTCGCGCCGATGGCTTGGCGTCAGCGCCATCTCGACGGCGCGACGGGCGATCTCGTGGCGGAAGGCATAGCCATCGCCGAGATCGTCGAGCAGGCCGTTCGAGACACATTCCGCCAGTTGGCCTGCGCTGGCGACACCACAGAGGCCGCGCAGCGCCCAGACATCGGCGCGGCGTGGAAACACCGACACCGCGTCGAGCATAGAGCGCCCGCCCGGCGACAGGCGCTCGGCACGCGCCAGCACAGCGTCGCGGACGCTGGCCGGCGGGATCATCTCGCTTTCGGCAGCCAGCAACTCGGTGACGAAGAAGGCGTTGCCCGCGGTGGCGCGATAGATTGCGCTGCCGTCGCGGTTGGCGGCTTCGGCAAGCGACAACACCGCCGCTTCGCTAAGCAGCGGCACTTCGATACGCTGGACGTTGGCGGCCGGAATTTCACCGAGCACCCGACGCGCGCGCATCTGCCCTTCGCTGCGGTCGGTGCGTGCCGTGAACAGCACCAGCATATGCGTGTTGGCGATGCGTCGGCCCAGGAAACGGACGAAATCCAGGGTCGCGTCGTCGGCCCAGTGCATATCCTCGATGACCAGCAGGCCCGGCCGAGACCTCGCCTCGAAAACCTCGAGAGCGTCTGAAAACAGGGGCAGCCGCTGGCCTTGCCGGTCATCGATCGCCCGGGGCAGTGCCCACTGCGCATCCCGGGCCAGATCGTAGAGCGGTCCCAGCGGATCGGGGATCGACAGATCCTCGCAGGCGCTGCGGAATATGGAAACGTGCTGCCCAACACCGCTTACGAACGCCTCGACGAGTGCCGTCTTGCCGGCGCCGGCCTCGCCCAGCAATGCCGCCACGCGGCCGCGACCGCGCGCCGCCGCCGCGAGCAGTTCCTCCAACTGATCAAGTTGCGCCTGCCGCTCCAGAAGCATCGTTACTGGCCCATGAGTATCGTCGTCTGCCCCATCCCCCAGGATACCCACGCTTCGGTATCCGCAGTGTGGCTCCAAGATCGAACGTCGAAAACATAGGGAATCGTCCCGCGAAATATGGGGAAAGGCTCCGATGCGCGCTTTCGAAGGCCATGGTTTTTCTCCGACCGCGCTCATTTCGAGCGTGAATCAATCGTAAAAGGAAGCCATTCCATGCCTCGCTATCTGATCGAACGGACATTCCCCGACGGACTCAACCTGCCGATGAACGACATCGGCGCAACGGCGCTTGGCGGCATCATCATGCGCAATGCCGAGAAGGGGGTCACCTGGGTGCAGTCCTTCGTCTCGCCCGACAAGAGCAAGAGTTTCTGCATCTACGACGCCCCCTCGCCGGAGGCCATCCGCAGCACGGCGCAGAAGAATTCCCTGCCGGTGGACAAGATCACGGAGGTGAGGGTCCTGGACCCCTACTTTTATCGCTGATCCAATGGAGCAAGGATGGAGCCATGAGCGTGAAATTGTCCTGGGCAATGATAGCGGGCGGTTTTCCCTGTTGTTCCCTCCCGAAACGGCCGCCGGCATGGCGTTCGACCCTGCACCCCACCGGCGCGGTCTCGCATCGCGGATTGTCTCCGCGCTGCTATCGCCATTGCGAGGCCGGCGCGGGCGCCTGCCTCCGCAAGACGATTATTTGAGACGGGACGTCGGTCTGCCGGAGCACGAGATGCGGCGGGACTACTGGGAATATTGGTGGTGGCACCAATGAGACCGCGGTCCGGTTAGACGGGATGGACGAGGATCGAACCCGTCCCGTACTGCCAATCCCATGCCGCGGGCGTCTGCAGCCAGGCCTGGCCTTGCTGGCCGGCCTGGGCGCCTGCCGGATCATCAACAATCAATGGAGAACAAAATGAACGTCAATTTCTGGCGCCTTGCCGCGCTGTTCATCACGTCGATCGCCTCCACCGCCGCATCGGCGGGGAAGGACAATCCGCTTGCCGACGAGGTGCGGGCGGCCAACAGCCGCTTCGTGAACGTCGCGGCGGCCACCGCCGAGGGCTATGCGCCGATTCCTTGCGCCAGTGGCATCACTGGCGGCGCCATGGGCATTCATTACGTCAATGGCGCCTATCTGAAGGACGATGCGATCGACCTCGCCAAGCCGGAGGCCGTGATGTACGAGCCGATGTCCGATGGCACGCTGAAGCTGGTGGCCGTCGAATACATCACCGCGAAGGGTCCGGCCTCGCTCGGAGGCCAGTTGTTCAACTTCAACAGCGCTCCCAACCGCTATGGCCTCGGCCCTTTCTACGAACTTCATGTCTGGGCCTGGAAGCAAAACCCGACCGGCGCCTTCGCCGACATGAACCCGAACGTCTCGTGCGACGCCATGAAAAAGGCCGACTGACGGCACCCGGCCTGCCGGTCCAGTCCCGGCAGGCCTTTCGCGCGCATCGCGAGGAGAAATCATGCCCGAAATCGATGTCGTCCTGGCGAGGCCGCGCACCCGGCCTTCGCGCCTGATGGCCGTTACCGCTTGGCTTGCACACGGATGGCACCTGCGGCATGGCCGGCGTCGCTTGGAGGCCATGCCCGGTTTCATGCTGAAGGACATCGGTATCAGCCGTTGCGCGATCGACCATGTCGCAACGCGCGGAGAGGCGCGCCGCCGGTAGATCCGACTGGGCGACAAACGGCGCCGCGCCTGTGCGGCACCTTCACCGTTCGTCGACCCTCAGCCATTACGCACGCCCTCCCCACCCACGCTTTCTTAAGGTGTCTTCGCTACACCAAAGCCTGAAAAGAGGCGGAAAACGGAGAGAAATCGGGGTGCGCTTTTCCGCGGCCACGACTGCCGGGCGGTTCTTGCCGCAGCGTTTGGCGCTGCGCGTGGAGCCTTTGCTTGGCCGCCTCGACGCCGTGCTGTTCACCGCCGACGAACGCGGCGAGGCCGGCCGCATGTCGGTCATCGCCTTCTCCATCCGCATCGTCAGTGCCGTCATCGCCTTCATCAGCCAGGTGCTGATGGCGCGTTGGATGGGTTCCTTCGAATACGGCATCTTCGTGCTGGTCTGGGTGACGATGGTCATCGTCGGCAACCTCGCCTGCCTCGGCTTCCACACATCGGTCATCCGCTTCATCCCCGAATACCGCGAGCGCGGCCTGATGGATGAATTGCGCGGCATCGTCGTTGCGAGCCGCCTGTTCGTGCTGATCGCCTCGACGGTCATCGCCGGGCTCGGCGCCCTCGGCGTCTGGCTGGCCGCGCCCTGGATCGAAAACTACTACGTGATACCGTTCATCCTCGGCGTCATCTGCCTGCCGATGATCGCGCTGTCGGATTTGCTGCAAGGGCTGGCGCGCGCCAATTCATGGGCGTTGTTCGCGCTGTCGCCGACCTACCTGATCCGGCCGGTGCTGATCCTGCTGTTCATGGCGCTGATGCTTTGGGCGGGCTACGCCGCCGACGCGCGGACGGCGATCTTCGCTTCGATCGCCGCTACCTACGCCACCACGCTGACCCAGCTCATCGGGGTCACCCAGCGCATGGAAAGGCAAATTCCGGCCGGCCCGATGAAAGTGCATTTCGCGCAATGGTTCGTCGTCTCGCTGCCGATCTTCCTGGTCGAGAGCTTCTTCTTCCTGCTCACCAACGCCGATGTGCTGATGGTCGGCGCCTATATGGATCCCAATGACGTCGCCGTCTATTTCGCCACGGTCAAGACGCTGGCGCTGGTGCATTTCGTCTATTTCGCGGTCAAGGCAGGCGTTGCCCAGCGCTACGCGCAGTTCACCCATGGCGAGCCGCAAAAGCTTGCCGCCTTCGCCCGCGAGACGGTATCATGGACCTTCTGGCCCTCGCTGCTGATGGCGTTTCTGGTGCTGGCGCTGGGCGAACCGATGCTGGTGCTGTTCGGCCCCGAATTCACATCGGGCTATCCGCTTCTGTTCCTACTCGTCTTCGGCGTCGTGGCGCGCGCCGCCGTTGGCCCCTGCGAAAGCCTGCTCACCATGAGCGGCAACCAGAATGTCTGCGCCGCCGTCTATGCCATGACACTGGCCTTCAACATCGGGCTCAACGTGGTGCTGATCCCGCTTTTCGGCCTTTGGGGCGCGGCCATGGCCACCGCCTTTGCCATGATCTTCGAGGCCGGCGCGCTATCCTTCACGGTCTGGCGCAAGCTCGGCATCGTCATGGCGATCTTCGTGCCAGCCAAAGGAGCCGCCTGATGGCCGCCATCCCTCTGCTCGAGGAAACCAGCGGCGGTCCCGCCGGCGCCATGGTGTCCGGCCTTGCCGGGCTGGCGCGCGACGCCGATCCCGCCCATATCGAGATCCTCGCCAACAACCGGCCCGAGCGCAAACTCGCCATCTACCCGGCGTCGGCCGGCTTCGACCTGGTCGAGGAACTGGACTATCTCTGCGCCCGCACGATCGAGCCGAACGTCTTCTTCAACCCGCGTTTCCTGGCGCCGGCCATGCCCCGGCTGGAAGATCGCGAGGTGCGCCTTGCCGTGATCCGCGACGGCGATGAATACCGCAACCGGCTGCGCCTGCTGGTGCCGATCTCGGTGGAACGGCCGGTGGTGCCGCTCGGCGTGCCGGTCATGCGCACATGGTCGAGCCCATTCGGCCCGCTCGGCACGCCACTGATCGACCGTGACGATCCGGTCGGCGTGGTCGAGGACTTCTTCTCGATGCTGTCGCGCCCGCATCTCAAGCTGCCGAAAGTTCTGGTCCTGCCCGACATCAGGCTCGACGGTCCGGTGTCGAGCCTGGTCGCCACCGTGGCCGAGACGCGTGGCCTGGCGCTGGTCACCACGGGCCAGACTTCACGCCCCGTGCTGGAGAGCGAACTCGACGGCGACGATTATCTCAAGGCTTCGCTGCGCGCGCACCACTATCGCGAATTCCGCCGCCTGAAGCGGCGCCTCGGCGATCTCGGCAAGCTCGAACATGTCGTGGCACGCGGCCCCGAGGAAATCCGCCACGCCATCGAGCACTTCCTGACGCTGGAGGCGTCCGGCTGGAAAGGCCGCGAGCGCACCGCCATGGCGATCGACCGCTTCCGCGCCGCCTTCGCCCGCGAGGCGGTGCACCGGCTCGCCGAACAGGACATGTGCCGCATCCATTCGCTGACGCTCGACGGCCGCACCATCGCTTGCCTGATCGTCTTCGTCGAGGCTGGCGTCGCCTACACCTGGAAGACGGCCTATGACGAGACGCTGGCCGCCTATTCGCCGGGCACGCTGCTGATGATCGAGGTCACCAGGCAGCATCTCGACGATCCCAACATCATGATGACCGATTCCTGCGCCGTGCCCGACCACCCGGTGATGAGCCGGCTGTGGAGCGAGCGCAAGCCGGTCGGCACATTGGTGATCGGGTTGACAAGGGACGCCGACCGCCTCGCCCGCCAGGCCGCCTCGCAGCTGCATCTCTACCGCGAAACCCGCAACATGGCGCGCCTGCTGCGCAACCGGATGAAGAGTTTGCTCAGACGGCGCTAGACCTGCGCGGGGTGGGTGATGCAAAACCGTAGATTGGCGACAACCTGCCCGGTGGGTCGCGCTACTGGTAGGCCTTGCAACCCCATTCAGAAATGTCCTCTGGCATGGCGGGCCTAGGACAGTCGAACGGCCGACATGCGTTCCAGCGGCTGTCGTGTCCGGGGACGGCCTCCGCAGGCCGTCCTGATCTCGCAAGTCCGTCATGTTGGTGCAACGTCGACCCTCCCGTTTGACTGAGAGCAGGCGTTCTCGGAAGGAAGTACCTTCGCCAGATAGTCACCGACCAGGGTGGAACTCGCGGCATCGAAAGTGGCGCCGACATAGCCGTCCGGCCGGATGAGCAGGCAGCCGCCCTCGGCCAAGCTGAGCTGATTGGAGGGGTCGCGCAGTTCCGCGCCTTCGCCCACCGTGACCACTCGCAGGCCCGCGCGCGCAGCCACGATCGGCCAGTAGTCAGGGCTCGATAGAAGCAGGGTCCAGTGCGTGCCGGTCATCACGTCGAACAGACGGCGGGGCTGTCCAGCGGCGCCAGTTAGGGTCGCGTCCGGCATGCGCTCACCGGCCCGCGGGCCAATCGTCCGACCACCTCCGTCGTGAGAAAGTGATGAGTGGGGATAGCCGATGTCGAGCTGATGTGTGTCGCGGCCGCGCCGCATGCCGCCTTGTTCGCGCTGACGGTCGAGCAACTGGGTCGAAAGCCCCAGGACATCCGCCGCAACGGTGCGTCGCTCCTCCTCATAGGTGTCTAGCAGCGCTTCGCGGGCGCCGGCCAAGACTGCGGCCAATTTCCAACCGAGATTGTAGGCGTCCTGAACGCTGGTGTTGAGGCCCTGTCCGCCCGTTGGCGGATGGATATGCGCGGCGTCGCCGGCTAGCAAAACCCGTCCGACCCGGTAGCGGTCAGCCAGACGCGCGTTCATCGCGTAGGCGGATGCCCAGGCCACCGACTGAACATCGATGTCGCTACGGCCAGTCCGTTCGGCGATCATCCGCGTCAATCCATCCGCGGAAAGGTCAGGCTCGCCGTCCAGCGGGATCGGCGCCTGCACCTGGAACAGGTCCGTGCCCGCGAGCGGGCAGATCATGACGAGCCGCTCCATGTCGCCGTCATTGAACTGGTGCCAGGCAGCGCGGTCGAGTCCGCTCAGATGGGCATCCGCCACGATAGCACGGACACCCAGCGTCTTACCGGGAAAGTCGATGCCGAGCGCACTGCGGATCGAGCTGCGGCCACCGTCAGCACCAACCAGATAGCGCGTATGGACCCGCTCCTCGCCGCCAGACGACTTGAGGCGGGCGCTGACGCCATCATCGTCCTGCTCGAAGTCGATCAATGCGGTGCCGAACTCGACACGATGGCCCAGCTCCGCGAGGCGCTCTCGCATCACGCCCTCTGTAAGGAACTGCGGGATCATGAGCGCGATGAAATAGGGGACGTCGGGCGAGGGTTCGGGCGCTTCGAAAACTGTCTTTTCGTCATAGCCGCCGTCGTTGCGATACTCCCTCATCGGCGGATAGACACCGCCGGCTGCCATGATGCGGTCGATTATGCCCAGATCCTCGAACACCTCCTGCGTGCGTGGCTGCAAGCCCTTGCCGCGCGAGCCGGCGAAGGGACGTTCCATCTGCTCAACGATGCGGAACAACACGCCTCGCCTCGCCAAGTCGATTGCCAGCGTCAGCCCGGCTGCTCCCGCGCCGCAGATCAGGACGTCAATTTCAGCTCGCTCTTCCATTTTCGGCTCCAATGTGCATAATGCACATATTAAAGGGAGCCAAGCCGGTGTCAATAAAGAAAGTGCATAACGCACATATTAAAGTGTTGTTGCCCGAGCTGCATCGCTCGCTGATTGACATCGTCACCATCATGAACCGACCCGAGCGGGATGTGGAATTGCTCACCAAGGCGGGCCTCACGCTCGAGCGTGCCCTCTTCCCGCTGCTCGTTCTTGTCGAGAGACTTGGCCCGATCGGCGTTGTCGATCTGGCTGGCCGCGTCGGTCGCGATTACACGACCGTCAGTCGACAGGTGTCACGACTGGAGGAGCTGGGACTGGTCACGCGGCGCTTGAGCGCCGCTGACAAGAGAGTTCGCGAGGCCGTTGTCACACCGCAGGGAAAAGCGGCGACGGACGCGCTGGATGCGGCGCGGGAGCAAATAGCCGTTGCCAAATTCGCCGACTGGGACCGCAAGGACTTCGACGATCTAGTCCGCTTGATGCGAATGCTCGTCGATACGATGAAGGATTAGACCATAACCCAACAGCAAGTGTCGCACGTTGCAAGGAACGACCTGCGCCCTCACTCTGTAATATGTGTCTTATACACGCGTCTGATGAAAAGTGCAGCAGGCGCGACATGTCTGCTTACGCTGCACTTTCTCGACAGAAGCGAGCGGCTGAAACCGGCGCGCGCCTTGTTGTCGCCCACCACAGCGTGCCGAACGGAACGGCGAAGCGCTGGTTGGCGCGTTCGTCCGCCTTCGCCGACCGCGCCGACGTCGATTGGGGAAAGGCCGCGGCCTGGGCAGAAATGGCCGGCCGTTTGCCGCTGCTTTCCGGCGCCGAAGAGGATCTGGTTTGCGAGACCGGATTCTCGGATGTCGAGCTTCTTCCATGCCGCCTTCTCGTTCCGTGGCTAAGTGGCGGCGGCAAGCATGGCCTGAGCGCCTCCCGCGATAACTGCCCCCAAAATGGCTAAGCTTTGCTCTGATTTTGAAGGATGGTGCCCCTAGCCGGGATCGAACCAGCACTCCTTGCGGAACTCGATTTTGAGTCGAGCGCGTCTACCAATTCCGCCATAGGGGCTCAGGCCGGGCGGCCTGGATGGGCGCGGACTATACGGTCGGAGGCCTGTTCGTCAACAGGCCAATTCCAAACCAGCCTCTGCCGCGACCAGACGGCACCTTTCCAATTTGTAAGACCGCAGCCATTGTGCAGCGCGAAAAACCTTTCTAGACAGACGGGCCGTTCCATAGGAGAGCCGATGCTTCGCGGACTGTATGACTGGGCCCTGTCGCTGGCGGCGCGCAAATCCGCCGAATGGTGGCTGGCCTTCATCGCTTTCGTCGAGAGCTCGGTGTTCTTCATACCGGCAGACGTTCTGTTCCTGCCCATGGCGCTGGCGCGCCCGGAACGCGCCTATCGCTACGCGCTGACCGCCACCGTTGCGTCCGTGCTGGGCGGCATCGCCGGCTGGCTGATCGGCTACTATGCCTACGACACAATAGCACGGCCGATCCTGGAGCACTTCGGCGGCCTTGCCACGTTCGAGAAGTGGCAGTCTTCCGGCACCGGGCTAATGCTGGTGCTGCTCGTCACATCCGGCGTTGCGCACCTGCCGCCGATCAAGGTGGTCACTATTCTGGCCGGCGCGCTCCACATCAACCTTGTTGTCTTCATCGTCTCGGCCATCATCGCGCGCGGCGCCCGCTTCCTGCTGCTGGCGTGGCTTTTGCGCCGCTATGGCGAGCCAATCCGCGAATTCATCGAAAAGCGCCTGGGCCTGATCGTCGGCGCCGCCGCTGTCGCCCTGATTTTGCTCTATATTCTGATCAAATACGCCCTCTGAGGTTTGATGCTTAAAACCGCGCAACGGTTTTGGCGGCGCGGCGAGCAGACCTTGCGGACGGCGAACACAACGGACGAAAGACGCCATGACAGCGACCATGAATGCCGATACCGGCCGCCAGCGGACACGCGCGGCCCTGTTTCTCGCCGTCGCGATGGCAGCGACCGTTGGCTCGGCGCTCGGCTTCCAGCACATTGGCGGCTACATCCCCTGCCACCTCTGCCTGGAACAGCGCACGCCGTATTACATCGGCGTGCCCTTGATGGTGCTGGCGGCGATAGCGTCGATGCTGCGCGCACCGGCATGGCTGACGCGCGGCCTGTTGGCCATTGGCGGCCTCTTGATGCTGTACGGGCTCTATCTCGGCGTCTATCACTCCGGCGTTGAATGGGCATGGTGGCAGGGCCCGGCCGATTGCACCGCGGGCGCCGGCCCGGTCGACACCGGCGGCAAGGGCGTCCTCGACGCGCTTGACAAATTCGTGCCGCCCTCCTGCGACAAGGCCGCCTTGCGCATTCTCGGCCTGTCGCTGGCCGGCTGGAACGCCATTGCCAGCCTTATCCTCGCCGCCGTCGCCTTCCGTGGCGCGCTGGCCCGCGATTGAGCTACAGAGCCGACGCGAGATCGTTCAAAGAATTCGGCAGGCTGAGTCGCATGGAGTGACTGTCGAGAACCGAAACGCAGCGGACATTTGGTCCGTGAACATCGGAAGCGCAGACAATTGCTCCAGACGGCCAACCTCCCGAATTCTTCGAACGAACTCAAGGCTCCAGTTCGACGTCCCAGTAGAGATAATCCATCCAGCTTTCATGCAGATGGTTGGGCGGGAACAGGCGGCCGTTATTGTGCAGATCATGCACCGTCGGCTGGTAGGGTTTCTGCAGCGGCCACATCTTGGCGTGAGCCGGCATCATGCCGCCCTTCCTCAGATTGCAGGGCGAACAGGCGGCCACGACATTCTCCCATGTCGTGGCGCCGCCGCGGTGACGCGGGATGACATGGTCGAAGGTCAGGTCCTCGGGGGTACCGCAATACTGGCACTGGAAACGGTCGCGCAGGAAGACGTTGAAGCGGGTGAAGGCCGGATGCCTGGACGGCTTCACATAGGCCTTCAGGCTGACCACGCTCGGCAGCTTCATCGAGAAGGTCGGCGAGGATACGGCGTGCTCGTATTCGGCCACTATGTTCACCCGGTCCAGGAACACCGCCTTGATGGCGTCCTGCCAGGACCAGAGCGACAAGGGGTAATAGCTGAGCGGACGGTAATCCGCATTCAGCACCAGCGCTGGAAGCCCATCCGGAGATACGGCAACCGTCACCTTGTTGACCTCCTAGTTCTAGAACCGTTCGGTGTGGATACTGTAAGCCTGACATGACAGGGATGTGAAGCGGATTGTCGCTGGCACGAAGCGCCAAAAACACATGATTTTTAGGCTTTCTTGCGGATTCAGGCCGGCGGTGCGGCGTCCCGGCCCCTGGTTTCGCGATAATAAGACCAGAAAAGCCGCGATGCGACACCTCGCCACGGGCTCCATGATTCGGCCAGCGCGATCAGTGTTTTCTCCGCTGGACGCGGGTCGATGCCGAAGGCATGGCCGACAGCGCTCTGCAGGGCGACGTCGCGCGCCGGGAAAATGTCGGGATGCCCGGCCGCAAACAACAGATACACTTCCGCCGTCCACGTACCGATACCGGGCACCGCCGTCATCCTGGCGATCGCCTCCATGGCATCGAGCGAACAGAGGTGATGCAGATCGAGCCCATCGGCCACGGCCTGGGCGACCGCGATCAGGCCGCGCTGCTTGGGCCGCGACAGGCCGGCCTCGCGAAACATGTCCTCGCCGGCGGCAAGGATCGCCCGCGGCGTCAGCGGATCGACGAGTTTCGTCAGCCGGCCGAAGATCGCATCGGCGCTCGCCCGCGACACCTGCTGCGAGACGATGATCGAGGCCAGGCTCCTGAAGCCCGGCTCCGAAAGCCTGAGCGGCACCTCGCCGGCCATGCCGCGCACTTTCCCCAGGCGCGGGTCGATGAGGCAAAGCGCGTCCAGCCCCCGCTCAACGTCGTCCAGTGTCGCGATGCGCTGCATGGTATCCTTGTCCGAAGATGTGCAGCAAGGTAGCAACCGCCAAAACCACAGCACAACCCGATTGCCGCTCGAGACATGACGCTCCTGACATTCCGCTTCGCGCCCAGCCCCAACGGCGAACTGCATCTGGGCCACGCCTATTCGGCGCTGCTCAACCAGAAGCTCGCAAATACCAGTGGCGGCCGCCTGCTGCTGCGCATCGAGGATATCGACACCACGCGCTGCACGCCGGAGTTCGAGGCGGGCATGATCGCCGATCTGAAATGGCTGGGCCTCGACTGGGAAAAGCCCGTGCGCCGCCAGTCCGAGCATTTTGCAGAATATGGAACGGTGCTCGGGCGCCTGATCCGCGAGGAACTCGTCTATCCCGCCTTCATGAGCCGCGGCGAGATACGTGCCTTCATCGCCGACGGCGAAAAGCGCGGGCGCGACTGGCCGCGCGATCCCGACGGTGTGCCGCTCTATCCCCCGGCCGACAAGGCGCTTTCGATGAAGGAACGCAACCGGCGGATTGCCGAGAATGCGCCCTTCGCCTGGCGGCTGGACGTCGGCGCCGCCATGGCGCGTGCCGGCAGGGACCTGGCATGGGCCGAATTCAGCGACGGGACGCTGTCCACGACGCGCTCCGTCGAGGCGCGTCCCCAGGATTGGGGCGACGTTATCGTGGCGCGCCGCGACGTCCCGACCAGCTACCACCTCGCCGTAGTCATCGACGATGCCCTGCAAGGCGTCAGCCATGTCGTGCGCGGACAGGACCTGTTTTCCGCGACCGGGGTGCAACGCCTGCTGCAGGAGATTCTGGGATTGCAGCCACCCGCCTATTTCCATCATCGGCTGATCCTCGGGCCGGATGGGCGAAAACTGTCGAAGAGCTTCAGGGATACGGGCCTTGCCGCCTTGCGCGACGCAGGCGCCTCGCCGGAGGAAGTCAGAAGGATGATTGGGCTCTGACAGGAGAAACGCTCTCCGGACACGCCACCCGTTCAACCTCCTTGACGCATGGATCAATCGTTTCGTTTTGCGCGCGGGGTTGAACAGGACTAGAGCATCCTCACGGTCAATTCTCACCAGCGCGGCGATCCCGGAAAATGTCCAGCATCAAGCGGTTCATCCCCGCCACCTTCGTTGTCCTGTGGGCGACCGGCTTCATCGGCGCGCGTTACGCCATGCCATGGGCGGAGCCGTTCACCTTCCTCGCCGCGCGTTTCGTGCTCGCCGCCATCCTGCTGGCCGTGCTGATGCTGGTGCTGGGCTCGAAACGAGCCACCCGCGAGGAGGCTCTGCATGCCACCGGCGCCGGCGTGCTGATGCATGGCATCTATCTCGGCGCCGTCTTCTGGGCCATCCATCGAGGCATGCCGGCCGGTTTTTCGGCCCTGATCGTCGGCCTGCAGCCGCTGATCACCGCGGTGCTTGCCGGCAAGTTTCTGGGCGAGGCCATCCTGCCGCGCCACTGGCTTGGCCTCGCTATCGGGCTGGTCGGCATCGTCATCGTGCTGTGGCCGAAACTCGGGGCGCTCGGTGGCGGCGTGACGGCGGCGACACTGGCCGCCTCGCTGGTCTCGGTGCTCGGCATGAGCGCCGGCACGATCTGGCAAAAGCGTTTTGCGTCCGGAGGCGACCTCGTGGCGGCCACCATGTGGCAATATGTCGGCGGCGCTTCGCTGATGATCCTGGCTTCGCTTGCCTTCGAAACCCAAACCGTCGTCATCAATGGCGAATTGGTCTTCGCCATGGGCTGGCTGCTGCTGGTGCTGTCGCTCGGCGCCATCTTTCTCCTGATGGTGATGATCCGTGACGGCGAGATGTCGAAAGTGGCCTCGTTGTTCTACCTGGTGCCGGCGGTGACGGCCGTCATCGCCTGGGCCTTGTTCAACGAGCAGCTCAATGCGCTGCAGATCGTCGGCATGGCCATCACCACTTTCGGCGTGGGCCTGGCAACCGCCCGAACAGGCAAACTTCAGCCGACCCGGGCACGCGCCTCTAGATAACGGCTGATCGCGGCGTTGAGCTCGCCGCCGAGGATGAAGATCGCCGAGACGATGTAGAGGAAGACCACCGCGATCATGATCGAGGCGAGACCGGCATAGGTCGTCACATAGGACGAGAAATGGTCGAGATAGGTGGCGAACATGGTCGAGCCGATAAGCCATGCGGCCAGTGTGAAGATGATGCCGGGTATCAGCGAGACGAAACGGCGCTTGCCGGCCGGCAGCCAGTAATGGACGGCAAACAGTCCGCCGATGATGACGGTTGAGGCGATGACGTACCGCCACAGCGTGATCGTGCCCGTATAGGGTTTGATCCATTCGAAATGGGCTTCCGCCAGCCGCGCCAGCAGGGGCGCGAACACCAGCAGCACGCTTATCGCCAGGAACCCGGCGGTAGCGATCAGCACGAAGAAGATGCTTTGCACCCGGCGATAGATGATGCCGCGCGTTTCCGTGACCCGATAGGCGCGGTTCAGCGAGGTGCGCAGCGCCTCGATGCCGTTGGAGGCAAAGTAGGCGGCAAGCAGCACGCCATAAGTCAACAGATCACTGCGCCTGACGGTCAGCACGTTCAGCACCTCGTGTGCGATCGGCTTGGCGATCTGGTCCGGCCAGGTGTCGAAGACCAGGTGCACGGCTGTGTCGGCAAAGGCCTGGGCACCAAGGAAGCTGCCCAGCGTCGTGGCGAAGATCAGGAATGGAAACAGCGCCATCAGCGAAGTGATCGCCAGATGGCTGGCCATCGCCCAGCCGTCATCGGTATTGAAGTGGCCGAGCGCGTCGTAGAGCACGCGGCGCAGGGCGACAATGTTCCGCAGCAAGGACGCGCGCTCCCCTCGATTGTCTCGACGCCGCGAATATGGGAAATGAATGCGGCAAATGGCAACCCTTCGTCAAACCCCGAATTCTCCAGCGGCAGAGTTGCGCACCATCATCGTCACCGGTGCATCTTCCGGCATAGGCGCCTATTGCACCCGTGCATTGAAGGCTGAGGGCTGGCGGGTGTTCGCGACGGCGCGCAAGCCGGAGGACATCGCCGCCCTCGAAGTCGACGGCGTCGAGGCTTTTTACCTCGACTATAGCGAACCGGACTCCATAGCCGCTCTGGCGGCGGCGGTGCTCGACCGCACCGGCGGCAGGCTCGACGCGCTGTTCAACAACGGCGCCTACGCGCAGGCAGGCGCCGTCGAGGATCTGCCCGTTGCGGCGCTCAGGGAGCAGTTCGAGGCCAATTTCTTCGGCTGGCACGACCTGACCCGCCGCCTGGTTCCGGTGATGCGACGCCAGGGCCACGGCCGCCTCGTCCATTGCTCGTCGATCCTCGGTCTCGTGCCTGTGCGCTTCCGCGGCGCCTATTCGGCCTCCAAGCATGCCTTGGAGGCCCTGATGCTGTGCCAGCGCCAGGAACTGGCCGGCAGCGGCATCCATGTCTCGCTGATCGAGCCGGGGCCGGTGAAATCGAAGATCGCCAGCAATGGCCTGCCCTGGTTCCTCAGGAATATCGACCATGAGAATTCCGCGCATCGCGCCGACTATGCCGCGCAACTGGAGCGCATGCGCGCCGGCGGCAGCCAATCGGCGCGGAAGCCCGGGCCTGAAGTGGTCCACAAGGTGCTTCGCCATGCACTTCTGTCGCGGCGCCCACGCCCGCACTATGTGGTAACAATGTCGGCCAGGATCGGCGCCATGCTTAAACGCATCCTGCCGGCCTCGATGCTCCACCGCCTGCTCGCCAAGCGCGCCTGAACAAGCAAAGAACTGGAAACGCAAAAATGGCCACTGCCTTCAACATCCTTGCCATTCTGGTCATGGCCGCCGTGGTGGTCGTGCTGATCAGGGGGCTCATCAACATGATGCGCGGCGGCTCCGGTGTGACCTCCAACAAGCTGATGCAGGCCCGCGTCCTGCTGCAGGCCGTGGCGCTGGCGCTGATCCTGCTGGCCGTGTATTTCACCCGCAAGTGAGGCTTTTCGGGAGGCGATGTGGTCAAGCTCAACAAGATCTACACCCGCACCGGCGATGATGGCACTACGGGCCTTGGCACTGGTGAGCGGCGGCTGAAATCCGATCTCAGGGTGGACGCCTACGGCACGGTCGACGAAGCCAATGCCTGCATCGGCATGGCTCGCGTGCATACCGAACAGAGCTACCAGGCGATCGACGCCATGCTCTCGCGCATCCAGAACGATCTCTTCGACCTCGGCGCCGATCTCGCCGTGCCTGATGACGGCAAGCCGCTTGGCTACGAGCCGTTGCGCATCGTTGCCACGCAGACCGACCGTGTCGAGCACGACATCGACGTCCTCAACAAGAAGCTCCAGCCGCTGAAATCCTTCGTGCTGAACGGCGGCACGCCGGCAGCGGCGGCGCTTCATCTCGCCCGCACGGTGGCACGGCGCGCCGAGCGGCTGATGGTCGCCCTGGCTCAGGACCCGGCCGAACACGTCAACCGCGACGGGCTGAAATACATCAACCGCGTCTCGGATTTCCTGTTTGTCGCCGCCCGGGCGGTCAATGACAACGGAAATGCCGACGTGCTATGGGTTCCCGGCAAGAACCGCTGAACGGACCAGAGGCGGGAGGGGCCGGCGACCGATGTTCATCCCGCTTTACGACACCAACAGGCTGCGCCACATCAGGCTGCAATATGTGACCATCGGTCTGATTGTCGCCAACGCCGTGATCTATTGCGCCACGGCGCTCGGCGGCGAGAACTTCACCAATGCCGCCGTGCTTGGCCTCGGCTTCATCCCGTCCGTCGTTCACGACACGGCCGAACTCGACCCCCGCTTTGTCATCATCCCCGAGAGCCTGAGCTATCTCACCTATTCCTTCCTGCATGCCGATATTTTCCATCTCGGCGGCAACATGCTGTTCCTTTGGGTTTTCGGCGACAATGTCGAGGACGCGCTCGGCCACATCCGCTACCTGATCTTCTATCTGCTGTGCGCCATCGCCGGAGCCGCCTTCCAGGGGCTGGTCGCCTGGGATTCGCAGGCGCCGTTGATCGGCGCGTCGGGTGCCATCGCCGGCGTGGTCGTCGCCTACCTGATCCTCTATCCCAGGGTGAAGGTGTGGGTGCTTGCCTTCGCCCGCATCCCTTTGCGCATTCCAGCCTTTATCCCGCTCATCCTGTGGGTGCTGTTCCAGATCGTCATGTTCGCGGCCGGCGGCGAGGATCAGATATCCTGGGCCTGCCACATCGGCGGCATCATTGCCGGCGCGGTTCTGGTGCTGGTCCTGCGCAGCCGCGGCGTGCCGCTGTTCGCACCCGCCGACGAGGATGCCGTGGTACCTACTCCTGAACAGCCGCCGGTGGTCGGCGAACCAGCGGCGCCCCAAACGGCCGCCACCACGACGCGCTGGGGACGTGGAAACCCTTCTGGCCCAAACTGAACCGATTTGAGCGGCTTTCAGCGTATTGACGGCACGGGTTGCCACAATTACGGAAACGTCTCCGCCGCGGCCCAAGGCGTTTAAGGAGCAGCCAGGGCGGGCAAAGACCAGAATTTCCATCCGGCCAGAATTCCGTCTGGCCGGAATTCAGTCAGGAATGTCGGCTTTCGACAACTCAGAAGGGGCGCAGGCTGCTATAGCGCGCCCAACTAGCGTGAAGAGGTGACAGGCAAATGAAGATCCTTGTGCCCGTGAAGCGGGTTGTGGACGCGAACGTCAAGGTGCGCGTGAAGGCTGATGGTTCGGCGGTGGAGCTGGCCAACGTCAAGATGGCGATGAACCCGTTCGACGAGATCGCGGTGGAAGAGGCGATCCGGATCAAGGAAGCCGGCAAGGCCGAAGAGATCATCGTCGTGTCGATCGGTCCGCAGCAGGCGCAGGAAACCTTGCGCACCGCACTCGCCATGGGCGCCGACCGCGCCATCCTGGTCAAGACCGACGAACAGACCGAGCCGCTGGGCGTCGCCAAGGTGCTGAAGGGCGTCGTCGATGCGGAACAGCCAGGCCTTGTCATTCTCGGCAAGCAGGCGATCGACGACGATTCCAACCAGACCGGCCAGATGCTGGCGGCCCTGCTCGGCTGGGCGCAGGGCACCTTCGCCTCCAAAGTCGTGATCGAGGGCGATCATGCCAAGGTGACGCGCGAAGTCGACGGCGGCCTGCAGACGGTGGAGCTGAAGATGCCGGTGATCGTCACCGCCGACCTTCGCCTCAACCAGCCGCGCTATGCTTCGCTGCCCAACATCATGAAGGCCAAGAAGAAGCCGCTCGACGAGAAGAGCCCGGCCGATTACGGCGCCGACGTCAAGCCACGCCTCAAGGTCATCAAGACCGAGGAGCCGAGCGGCCGCAAGGCGGGTGTCAAGGTCAAGAGCGTCGCCGAACTGGTCGACAAGCTCAAGAACGAAGCCGGCGTGCTCTGAGATCGGAAGGAACAGACAACATGGCAATTCTCCTCATCGCTGAACACGACAACGCCACCCTTTCCGACCAGACCGCCAAAGCGCTTTCGGCCGCCCTGCAGATCGGCTCGGACGTTCATGTGCTGGTGGCCGGCAAAGGCGCCAAGGCTGCCGCCGACGCAGCAGCGAAACTGAAGGGCGTGAGCAAGGTGCTGCTCGCCGAAGCCGACGAACTCGCCGAGCGCCTGGCCGAGCCGACGGCGGCACTGGTCGTCTCGCTGGCTGGCGCCTACGACACGGTCATCGCGCCGGCGACGTCGGCCGGCAAGAACATCGCGCCGCGCGTGGCGGCCCTGCTCGATGTCGCGCAGGTCTCCGAGATCATCGAAGTGGTCTCGCCCGATACCTTCAAGCGGCCGATCTATGCCGGCAACGCCATCCAGACGGTGCAGTCGAGCGACGCCAAGAAGGTCATCACCGTGCGCACCGCCTCCTTCCAGGCCGCGCCCGACGGTGGCTCGGCTTCGGTCGAGACGGTCAATGCGGCAGCCAATCCCGGCCTGTCCACCTTCGTCGAGAACAAGCTGTCGGAGACCGACCGTCCGGAGTTGACCTCGGCCAAGATCATCATCTCGGGCGGCCGCGCGCTCGGTTCCTCGGAGAAATTCCAGGAAGTCATCCTGCCGGTCGCCGACAAGCTCGGTGCCGCCGTCGGCGCCTCCCGCGCCGCCGTCGATGCCGGGTACGCGCCGAACGACTGGCAGGTCGGCCAGACCGGCAAGGTCGTCGCCCCCGATCTCTACATCGCGGTCGGCATCTCCGGCGCCATCCAGCACCTTGCCGGCATGAAGGATTCCAAGGTCATCGTCGCCATCAACAAGGACGAGGAAGCGCCGATCTTCCAGGTTGCCGACTACGGCCTCGTCGGCGACCTCTTCGTCATCCTGCCGGAGTTGCAGAAGGCGCTTTGACGCTTCCGCGCAACCGTATTAAATTGCGAAGGGTGGGGTAGACGAAGTCGCCCCACCCTTTTAGTTTGCACCGCACAATAAGCAGGCCACAAAGGCTGAAAGCAATTCCAGCAGCAGTGCGCAGGGGTTTTTGCGCCGGGAATTGCGGGAAAACAAAGAGATGGGGCGGTTCGCGATCCAGCGAAAAACGCTCCGGACGGGATCGGGTAATGAGCAAGATCGAGACGATCGGCATCATTGGTGCGGGCCAGATGGGCGGCGGCATCGCCCACGTCTCCGCGCTTTCGGGCTATAAGGTGCTGATCTACGATATATCGCCCGACCGCATCGAGAAGGGCATTGCCACAATCAGCGGCAACATGGCCCGTCAGGTGGGGTCCGGCAAGCTCGACGAGAAGCTGCGCAATCAGGCGATGGCACGCATCGCGTCGGCACCGACGATGGCCGATCTCGCCGGCGCCGATCTGGTGATCGAAGCGGCGACCGAGGACGAAACCGTCAAGCGCAAGATCTATGCGCAGCTCTGTCCTCAGCTCAATCCCGAAGCGATCCTGGCGACCAACACCTCGTCGATTTCGATCACACGGCTAGCTGCCCAGACCGACCGGCCGGAGCGGTTCATCGGCATACATTTCATGAACCCGGTACCGCTGATGAAGCTGGTCGAACTGGTGCGCGGCATCGCCACCGAGGACCAGACCTTCGAGGCGGCCAAGACCTATGTGAAGCAGCTCGACAAGACGATCACCGTCTCGGAAGATTTCCCGGCCTTCATCGTCAACCGCATCCTTCTGCCGATGATCAACGAAGCGATCTACACACTCTATGAGGGCGTCGGCTCGGTCGATGCCATCGACACCGCCATGCGGCTCGGCGCCAACCATCCGATGGGACCGCTGCAGCTTGCCGATTTCATCGGCCTGGATACCTGCCTGTCGATCATGCAGGTGCTGCATGACGGCCTGTCGGATTCGAAGTACCGGCCTTGCCCGCTGCTGGTCAAATATGTCGAGGCCGGCTGGCTCGGCCGCAAGACCGGGCGCGGCTTCTACGATTATCGCGGCGAGCATCCCGTTCCGACGCGCTGACGTGATTGCCGCTCACGAG
Source organism: Mesorhizobium sp. CO1-1-11 (assembly GCF_020164995.1). Lineage (NCBI taxonomy): Bacteria > Pseudomonadati > Pseudomonadota > Alphaproteobacteria > Hyphomicrobiales > Phyllobacteriaceae > Mesorhizobium > Mesorhizobium sp. CO1-1-11. The sequence continues at coordinate 80,758 of NZ_JAIUHE010000019.1, read as the reverse complement.
GCCGCGGCGAGTGGCTTGGGCGGTTCTGACCTGTCATCGTCGCTGACCTTGCCGTCCGGCGCCACCGAAACGCATCCCCGGCCGGCGGCCTTGGCTGCATAGCAAGCGGCGTCGGCCCTTGCGATGATCTCGTCGACTTCGCCGCAATTGGCGCAGATCGCGGTCAACCCGATGCTGGCGCCGATCCCGTGCGGCCGGCCATCCCAGGTGAAGTTCAGGCCCGCTATCGCATCGATGATGGAACGCGCCGCGATCCTCGCGTCGGTGGTGGAAGCCGATTTCAGGATCACGGCGAATTCGTCGCCACCCAGGCGCGCGACGATGTCTTCAGGACCAAGCACGCCGCGCAGGGCGTCAGCGACCCGCTTCAGCAGGGCGTCTCCGGCAGCGTGACCTCCCGTGTCGTTGACCAGCTTGAAATGGTCGAGGTCGATGAACATGAACTGATGGCGGCCCCCTGTCGTCGTGCCGTCCTTGCGCGCCTGATCGACCATCCCCTCCATGGCGCGGATGAAGCTCGAGCGGTTGGCAAGGCCCGTCAGTGCGTCGTGCGCGGCGGCATGGGCAAGCTGTCGCTGCAGGGCACGCGCATCGGTGAAGTCCTGGAAGACGATCACCAGACCGCAGAATTCGTTGCGTTCGTTGAGGATCGGCGACACGACCTGGCGGATGCTGCAGCGCGTGTCGTCGCGGCGGATGAGGACCGCGCGGCTGTTCTGGTCGGAGCGCGCCTCTTCGCCTGTCACCGGCCGCGTCATCCCGATCCTGTGGCCGGTCTCCTCGTCGACTGCCCAGTAGACATGGCTCAGCGTCTTGCCCAGCGCATCGTCACTGGAAACGCCGGTCAACTTTTCGGCCACCGGGTTCATGAAAGTGACGCGGTTCGCGGCATCGGTGCAGATGACGGCATCCCCGATCGATTGCAGCGTCACCCTCAGCCGCTCCTTCTCGTCGGCCAGCATCGCCGCCGAGACGATGAGCCGTTCTTCGGCCTGCTTTCGCCGGGTGATGTCCATCAAGCTGCCGATCGCTCTGACCAGGTGTCCGTCCGCATCGCGCTCGATGGCCTTGCCGCGGTCGAGGATCCAGATCCAGCGGCCGTCCTTGTGGCGCATGCGGAACTCGGCTTCGAAAAATTCCGTCTCGCCGGCGAGATGGGCGCGATCGGCCTCCGCGACCGTGGCGCGATCGTCTGGATGGATCATCGTCAGCCAGCGATCGGGGTCACCATCGAGCTCGCCATCCCCGTAGCCCAGCATCTTGACCCAGGTAGAGGAATAGGTGGTGCCCCCCTTGCGCATGTCGAAATCCCAGACACCTTGACCGGCGCCGGCCAGCGCGAAGTTCCAGCGCGTTTCGGCCTCTGTGATGCGCGCCTCGGCCTGTTTGCGCGCGTCGATGTCCTCGATCTGCGAGACGAGATAGAGCGGCCGGCCGCTTTTCTCGTCGCGAATAACCGAGCCGGCAAGATGAGCCCAGACGGGTGTGCCGTCCTTCTTGAGATAACGCTTCTCGAAGTGGAAGGCATCGACGGTGCCCGCCTTCAGGCCGGCCATCGTTTCGCTGCCGATCTGCACATCGTCGGGATGCGTGAGCTGGAAGAAGGTCAGTGCCTCGATCTCGTCGCGGCTGTAGCCAAGCATGGCGGCAAAGGCCGGATTGGTCTGGAGAATACGCCCGTCGAGACCGACGATAGCGATGCCGATCGCCGAGTCCTCCATGGCCCGGCGGAACCGCTGCTCGCTGTCCGTGATCTGCCGTCGATCCTCCGAGATTCGACCGATGAACAGATAGGCCGCGAAAAGCGCGCAGACCGTCACAGCGACCGATATTTGGAGGCAAAGTCTGAGGGCTTGCGCGCCAAGGTCCAGCCCTGACAGCACAAGCGAGGCGGCCACTACGGCCAGACCGGCCACAAGCAGCGCCAGAGCTGCATGCTTGTGCCGTCCCGGCCCGATGATACCTCGCAATGTCACGATTCGTGCCACCCCCGTGGGCAATCGCTTTTTCCCGTTAAAACCCTGAAGGATCGATTTTAAGGAAAGGTTGCGCCCAGGGCATAGGCGACATGGAAAACCGGCAGACAATTGCCGGCATGATTAAGGATCGGTATTCACGGGGTGTAGGCGTGGGTATCCTGCTACCAGCGCACGAAAAACCGCCCGCCGAGCGCGCCAAGCAGAGCGAGAGCCGCGATGGCGATCGTGTACCAGGTGGCAACGAAAAGCGGCGAATCGTCGAAGCAGTGCGCCGCGTAGAAAGTCGCCGCCAGCCCGCCGGCAAGCAGCCCCGCGACCGCGCCGGCAAGCACCGGCCGTGTCGGCGCGCCATAGCGCAGCATCCACAGGAAGATGGCCAGCGGGCCGATGCCGATCAGCGGGATGAAGCCCATGCAGATCATCATGTTCGAGCCGATCATGCGCGTGCCCCACAGGGCCTGCGGCACCATGAAGAGCTCCAGCACCACGGCTAGCGCGACCAGCAGCGGCGCCGCGATCATCGCCGCCATAGCCCGGCCTGTCGCCGCGCCCGGCGTCGACAGGGCACGGATCAGGGCAAAGGCGCTGATGGCGAGCACGATGGTGAAAACGAATTTGGACAGGAAACGCACCGTGTGCGCGGCCACCATGAAATCGGGGCGCGGCCCGATCGTCATCATGAAGACAGCCGCCGCGACCAAGGCGGCCGCGCCAGCCGCCAGCCACCAGGCCGAGCGCAATGGCATCGCCTTGCTGCGGGCATCGGCGTCGAGCGCCTTGATGAGATCGTCGGTCTTCATGTCATTCCCGCCCGAACCGCCCCTGCCCGAATCGCCTGGCTATGGCGGTAAGTCCCCGGTGCAGCGACACCCGCACCGCCGTCTCGCTGATGCCGAACTTAGCCGCCGTCTCGCCGATCGAGCGGCCCTCCACGGATACTGCTGAAACCACGGAACGCTGTGCCGGCGGCAGCCCGTCGAGCGCCCGGTTGATGTCCCGCTCGCTGACGGTTTCCGTTTCGGGCTCGGCGAACGTCTCGGCGATGTCGTCGACATCGATCTCGATGCGCCGTCCGCGCCGCCGGAACGCATCGATCAGCTTGAAACGGGCAATCGCATAGACCCAGGGCAGCACCGGCGCGTCCTGGCGCCAGGTGTGCCGTTTCACATGAATGGCCAGCAAGGTTTCCTGCACGACATCCTCGGGATCGACCCCGCCCTGCACGATCTTGCGCCTGACGAAACCGCGCACCAGCGCGGCAATCCGGTGCAGAAAGTCGGCATAGGCCTTTTCATCCCCCGCGATCGCGGCCCGCATCAGCCGGGAAAGCTCGGCCTCGTCCTTGCCGCTCACAAGAGTTCACTCCCCGATCTTCGCGCCTCGGCACTGATTTGTTACGTGGCCGGCGAAATAATGTCCAAGCCAAACTACGGGCAAATCACGAAAGTTTGCGGGATGGCTCGCTAAATTCCCGGACGGGTTCTCTGGTTCCCAGCTCATGCGTGAGGAGCGGCGCGGGACCAACCTTTGATTGACGTAAGGTAAACCCTTCTGTAGCGTCAAGGGATCGGAGGGCGGCCGAAATGGATTTCATTGAACGCATTTTTGGATTTTCTCCCGACAATGGCTCGGGAACTTTCGAGAGCAGCCTTGTCATTGCGGCCATAGTCCTTGTCGCCGCCGTCTACTTCTACAGAAGACAGGGATCACTGAAGAAATAGCCTCTGGACAACCGGCGGAGACAGGTCCGCCAGGAAAACATTACCGTTGCGTCCTCTCAGCGTGGGAAACACGACATGGCAGGATCTCTGGTCAACCACATCAGAACCGCGGCCTTGCTGTTGTTCGCCGCCGAATTCTGGAAGCGTCTGGCCACCGGGCTGAAGGTGCTGTTTGCCACGATATGCAGGCTGCTTTGCCGGCTGGCCAAGGGCCAGCGGCTGCCCAGCCCGGCGCAGAACGATTGCTGCATCCAGCTGCCGCCCGACATCTACAAGCGCGCCGATCCTCTTCTCTATGCACAGTACTATCTGATGGCGCAGGGGCTCGCGGTCACCTGGGACAACCCCGACATCGACATTTTCGACGGCACCCTGCCGGTCAGCGGCGCGCTTCAGCCAGCACATGCATATCGCGTTCGCGTGCGCGTCTGGAACGGGTCCTATGACGCCCCCGCGGTGGGCGTCGGGGTGGCACTGTCCTACCTGTCATTCGGCGCCCAAACCATTTCCCGTCCGATCGCCAACGTCGCCATCAATCTCGGAGCCAAGGGCACGATCGATTGCCCTGCCTATGCCGAGTTCAGTTGGACCACGCCCGCCACCGGCGGCCACTACTGCCTGCAGGCACAGCTTTCCTGGGGCGACGACGCCAACCCCGGCAACAACCTTGGCCAGAAGAACGTCAACATTGCCGAGATGCGCTCACCGGCGAAGTTCGTCTTCAGCGTGCGCAACGAGGCCTCGGTCGTCCGGCGTTTCCAGATCGAGGCGGACTGCTACGCTCTGCCGAAGCTGCGGCCATGTATCCCGCCACGCGGCCAGGGTCGAGACGAGCGCACGGACACCCCACAGCCGCGGCTCGCCGAAAGCAAGGCGCGCTGGGCCGAGGCCCTCGAGGAACAGGCGTATGGCCGGTTTCCCGTGCCGGACGACTGGTCGGTCAGGATCGTCCCAAGAACGCTTTTGCTGCAGCCGCGCCAGCTGACCGAGATCGCTGTCGAAATCGAACCGAAGGACACCGCGTTCCGCGGCTCAAAGACCTTCAACGTCCACGTCTTCACGATCGGCGAGAGTGGATCGCGCACCATGACCGGCGGCGTGACGCTCACCGCCACGAAAGGCTGAGGCGCTCCGATGGCTTACAAGCACTATACGAGCTGCTTTCTCTATCCGGTCGGTGGCAAGCCCTACAACGAGGACGATCGGCTGGCTTTCCTCGCCGGCCAGGCGCTGCAGATCATCGTGATCACCGGGCTGGCGGCCGCCTTCGGCCTGCTGCTGGGGCCGGTCGGTGCGGCACTTGCCGCGGCAATCGCATTTCTGGCGTCCGCCACCGCGACGATCGACAAGGCCGCCGGGGAATGGCTCAACCACCGCCTGGTCTGCCTCGACAAGGACAATCCGAAATGCGCCGTCGGCATCGTCTCCTACAATCCGTTCCGCAGCGATCTCGGCGCCTTCGACAACGACCAGTATTTCGACGTCATACTGATGCCGCATCCGACGACCGAAATTCTCAACGCCGAGACCAACGAGGCGGCCTTGGCGGCGGCCAATCGCTACAATGCCGACGGCACCATCGTGGCGGAATTCGCCGCCAGCGTCGCGGCCCATCCGGCCAACGATATTCTCAATGACGGCTTTCAGGGTCATGAGTTGCTGTTGCCACGCGACGACCTAAAGACGGATCTGGGCTACGCACCGGCCGACGATCATGCCCGCTGGGGCCTGCACTGCGAGGCCGAGGGCGACTTCTGGATCAAGATGCGCCAATGGGCGCCGGCCATCGTCATCCTGCTGACGGCGGCCCTGGTCGTCACGGTGGCCGCGGCGGCCGCCGGCGCCAGTGCCGGAGCGGCTGTCGGCTGCGCCATAGGATCGTTCTTCCTGGGTGCGCTGGGCTGCGCCATCGGCTCGTTCCTGGGAGGATTGCTCGGAGCGGCCATTGGCGGCGCCATTGGCGGAGCGGCATCCTATTTCGGCGGGGTCAAGCCGGTCCTGCAGGGATTGTTCAACTGGAACCCCGGCAATGTCGAGGACGCCAATGTCGGCGACAAGGCGCTCGGTCCCATCAGGATGGGCGATCATGTCGCCGTCCTCGGCGAACATGTCTATGACGGCTACCACAAGGGCTGGCACGAGTTTCATCCGCTGATGGCGGTGGTCAAATTCGATGCGGCCGCCAGTGTCGACGCGAAACACTATCTGCAGTGGGATCCGGACTTTGCCGACACGGGCACGGTTCCGCCCAAACCGCCGGGCGAGACCACCGACCTGTCCGCGCAGGATATCCGTGACGGGCTTGGCAGCGCAGCGTTCCGGACGCGCTGCGACAATTTGCGCAGGACCTGGTGCGCCATGCTGAACGAAGCGTTCGATCCCGAGACCAAACGAACACAGCAGGGGCTGGACCAGCGGTGGACCATTCATCCCATGGTCGATGGCTGCATCCCGCAGGAGCAGCCACCAGCCCCGCATATCGGGTGATGCCATCGGCGTCCGACACGCGAAACCGTGATGATGCCCGTCGTCTTTCAATCTTGACTAGTGTATTCATGAATTGGTACTCGGACGCACCCCAGTGCGGGACAACCCGAGGAGTACCCTTATGAAATCCCCCCTTCTTGCCCTTGCCAGCGTAGCCGCGCTTGCAATCAGCCTCGCCGCTGGTCCGGCGACGGCCGAAGATGCCGGCATCGTCGTCTATAACGCCCAGCATGAAAGCCTGGCGAAGGAATGGGCGGAAGGGTTCACCAAGGAAACGGGGATAAAGGTCACCTTGCGCAACGGCGGTGACAGCGACTTCTCCAACCAGATCGTCGCCGAAGGTGCTGCCTCGCCCGCCGACGTGTTCCTGACGGAAAATTCGCCGGCCATGGTGCTGGTCGAGAATGCCGGCCTGTTCGCGCCGGTCGACGCCGATACGCTGGCTCAAGTCCCGCAAGACTATCAGGCCACCAGCGGCAAATGGGTGGGCGTGGCCGCGCGCAGCACCGTGTTTGCTTATAACACCACCAAGCTCAAGGCAGACCAGCTGCCCAAGTCGATGCTCGATCTCGCCGACCCGAGCTGGAAGGGCCGCTGGGCGGCTTCACCTTCCGGCGCCGATTTCCAGGCCATCGTGAGCGCTTTGCTGCAGCTCAAGGGCGAGCCCGCCACGGCCGACTGGCTGAAGGCGATGAAGGAGAACTTCACCGCCTACAAGGGCAACAGCACCGTGATGAAGGCGGTCAATGCCGGTGAGATCGAAGGCGGCGTGATCTACCACTACTACTACTTTGGCGATCAGGCCAAGACCGGCGAAAACTCCAAGAACGTCGCGCTGCACTATTTCAAGAACCAGGATCCGGGCGCTTTCGTATCGGTTTCCGGCGGCGGCGTGCTGGCCTCGAGCAAGCATCCCAAGGAAGCCCAGGCCTTCCTGAAATGGGTGACCGGCAAGGGCGGCCAGGACGTTCTGAAGAACGGAACCTCCTTCGAATACGCGGTCGGCAAGGGCGCGCAGTCCAATCCGAAGCTGGTGCCACTGGCCGACCTGCAGGCGCCGAAGGTCGATGCCACGACGCTGAACTCCAAGAAGGTCACCGACCTGATGACGGCAGCCGGCTTGCTTTAGTTGCCGTTCTTCCTAATAAGGACGTCAGATCGTGCTCCCGCGGGAATTCACCTTTCGCGGGAGCGTTTTGTTTCGAGATGCATTCGTCCATGACGACACGCTTCGTTCCTGACCGCGACCGTGGTCCCATGATTGCCTCTGCCGCGTCGCAACGGTATGGCGCCTGAACTGATGCAGTCCGCGGTCGATCTCGCGCGTCCCGGCCTGCCGTCCAAAATGCGTCGACGGGCGCAGCGGCGGGCGGCGCCTTGGCTTGTCGCCGCCGCCATATTTGTCTCCTTGCTGGCGCTGCTGCCGCTCGCTTTCATCATCTGGGTCGCGGTGCAGACCGGCTGGGAGACGGTCTCGGCACTGGTCTTTCGGCCGCGTGTCGGCGAACTGCTGGTCAACACCGGCCTGCTCGTCCTGCTGGCGGTGCCGATCGCCATCACCTTGTCGGTTACGCTTGCCTGGCTGACGGAACGCAGCGACCTGCCCGGTGCCCGGCTCTGGTCCTGGCTCTGCGTGGCGCCGCTCGCCATCCCCGCTTTCGTGCACTCCTATGCCTGGATCACCCTGGTGCCCGGGCTGCACGGCCTGTGGGCTGGCGTGCTGGTGTCCGTCATCGCCTATTTCCCTTTCCTCTATCTGCCGGTGTCGGCGGCCCTGCGCCGTCTCGATCCCGCTCTCGAGGACGCGGCCGCGGCACTTGGCCATGGACCCTGGCGCGTGTTCTGGCGCGTCGTGCTGCCGCAGCTCAGGCTCGCAATATGCGGCGGCTCGCTGTTGGTCGGCCTGCATCTGCTGGCCGAATATGGCCTCTATGTCTTCATTCGCTTCGACACCTTCACGACCGCGATCGTCGATCAGTTCCAGTCGACCTTCAACGGCCCGGCCGCCAACATGCTGGCCGGCGTGCTGGTGACCTGCTGCTTCGTGCTGCTCGGCCTCGAAGTGCTGGTCCGCGGCGAGGAGCGTTATGCCCGTGTCGGCTCCGGTGCCGCGCGATACCAGCAACGAATGAACCTCGGCCGCGCCACCCTGCCCAGCTTGCTGCTGCTCGCCGTCACCACACTGCTGGCGCTTGGCGTTCCGTTCGTGACCATCGGGCGCTGGCTCGCCGCCGGCGGCGCCGATGTCTGGCGCTTCGACGAGATCGGCCTGGCACTCGGCCAGACGCTGTTCCTGTCCCTCGCTGGCGCCCTGCTTGCCACTGTCGCGGCCATGCCGATGGCCTGGATCTCTATCCGCGCGCCGGGTCCGTTGCAGCGCTTGCTCGAGGGATGCAATTACATCGTCGGCTCGCTGCCCGGGGTCGTGATCGCGCTGGCACTGGTCACCATCACGGTGCGCATCGCACTGCCGCTCTACCAGACCTTGTTCACTATCCTGGTCGCCTATGCACTGATGTTCCTGCCGCGCGCGCTGGTCAGCCTGCGTGCATCGATCGCGCAAGCGCCGGTCGAGCTCGAACGCGCCGCGTCCAGCCTCGGCCGGCGGCCGCTCAATGCGCTGTGGTCGACGACGATCCGCCTGTCGGCGCCCGGTGCGGCGGCCGGCATGGCCCTGGTGGCGCTCGGCATCATGAACGAACTGACCGCGACCCAGATGCTGGCGCCGAACGGCACCCGCACACTGGCCATGGCGTTCTGGTCCTACAGCAGCGAGATCGATTACGCCTCGGCGGCTCCTTACGCCTTCATCATGGTGGCGATGTCGCTGCCCCTGACCTGGCTGCTCTACGTCCAGTCGAAGCGGATGGCAGGACGATGAGCTTTCTCGAACTCGGTAATCTGCACAAGCACTACGGCCCGGTAGCCGCACTGGCCGGCGTCAACCTGAACGTCGCCAGCGGCAGCCGCACGGCGATCGTGGGACCTTCCGGCTGCGGCAAGACGACCTTGCTGCGGCTGATCGCCGGCTTCGAGGCGCCTGACCAAGGCCGCATCGTACTCGACGGGCAGGTGCTGGCCAATGGCGGCGCCGCTGTCCCGGCGCATCGCCGCGGCATCGGCGTGGTGGCGCAGGACGGCGCCCTGTTCCCGCATCTGACCATCTCGGACAATATCGGCTTCGGCATGGCACGGGACGACGACAAGCGCGCCGAGCGCATCGTCGAACTTGCCTACATCGTGGGACTCGACAAGGCGATCCTTAAACGCCGCCCGCACGAGCTCTCCGGCGGCCAGCAGCAGCGCGTGGCGCTAGCCCGGGCCATGGCGATGAAGCCGCGGCTGATGCTGCTCGACGAGCCGTTCTCGGCACTCGACACCGGCCTGCGCGCCTCGATGCGCAAGGCGGTGGCCGAACTTCTGGAGGCGGCCGGCATCACCACCATCCTGGTGACGCACGATCAGGCCGAGGCACTCTCCTTCGCCAGCCAGGTGGCGGTAATGCGCGATGGGAAATTTTCCCAGGTCGGCACGCCGCGCGAGCTCTATCTCAAGCCAAAGGACAGGATGATCGCCGAGTTCCTCGGCGACGCCATCATCCTGCCGGCGAGCATTTCGGGCGGCTTCGCCAGTTCGCCGCTGGGCCGCATCGCCGTCGACGCGCCGGACAGCCGCGATGTCGCCCGTATCATGCTGCGGCCGGAACAGATCGGCCTGAAACGCACCTCGCGCGAGGGCATGTCGGGCACATCGGACATGCCGTTCGGCGAGGTGACGGAATCGGAATTCGCCGGCTCGACATGCACGATCGCGGTGCGGCTCCTGAACAATTCCGATCCGCCCGACGCCGCGGCCATCGGCGGCACGCCGCTGATCCTGCGCAAATCCGGCATGGACGCGCCGGCGGTCGGCGAGATCGTGCGGCTGACCGTATCGGGCAAGGCGCACGTCTTCGCCTGAGCCCGACGATTTTAAGCCCTTGAACCAAAGCGAAGTGGCAAGCTCACGCCGTGATGCGTTCGCCGGTTTCGGCTGAATATATCGGCCATTGCTCGATAAAATCGCAACCGTGCACCACCACGCACGCGTTGGCGCTGTCGATGAGGATGACGGCGTAGGACGGCGGCGCTTGTTCGACGATCTCGCTCGATCGCTCGAGGGCGAGCTCGAAGCGGGCATGCAAGCCGCGCTGCGCCGAGAACGGAATGCCGGCAACGGTGCCGGCAATGTCGCGATGGACATGGCCGAAGAAGATATGGCGGACGTTGCCATGGCCCCGCAACAAGTCGAGCAACCGCTCGGGCTGTTGAAGCGCCAGCGGATCGAGTTGAGGCAGGCCGAGCGCGACCGGCGGATGATGCAGGAACACGTAAGCGGGCCGGCCGCCCGACCGTTCCAGCCGGGCTTCGAGCCAGGCAAGCCGCCTCTCGCACAGTTCGCCCTCGATGCGCCCTTCCGCCAGGCAGTCGAGAAACAACAGCACTTCGTTGCCGGTATCGTGGACCGACTGCACGAAGCCGTTTTCGTCGACCGGAACGTCGGGAAACGCGGCGATGAGATTTGCCCGCCGGTCATGGTTGCCCGGCAGCAGCCTGTACGGCACCGACAGCGTGGTCAGGGCAGCGCGCAGATCGGCATAGCTCCGCGGCGCACCGGTCTCCGTCAGGTCGCCGGTGAAGACGCAAAGCGCGGCGTCGGCGTGATGCGCATTGATGTGCGCGATGCACTGGTCCAGCCGCTGGTGCAGGTCGGCCCCATAGCGGCGCTCACCTTGCCGACCGAGATGCACGTCGGTGACCTGGATGATTTTCATGTACGTCTCTTTGGCGGCGCGCGTGCTGGAAATCAAAGCGCTGGCTCTGGCACCGAAGCCTTGAAGACATCGAGACGGGTGCCTGTCTCCGACGAGAAGAAGTGCATGTCGTCAGGCGAGATCTTCAGGCCGACGGTGCTGCCGGGCTCGGGGTGAACGGGCTCCGAGGTCATCACCGAAAACGGCGCGCCGTCGAGGTCGACATAGATCACCCGCCCCGCGCCCAATTCCTCGACTAGGTCGACAGTCGCATCGAGCGCGCCCGGCGTTCCCGGCGCCACCAGCCGCACCGCCTCCGGCCGGATGCCCATCGCCACTTTCGTGCCGACCGGCAGGCCGGCGCGAGCCATCGCCAGGCGCCGGCTGCCGCCGAGCAGCGACAATCCGTCGAGTTCGGCGGTGCCTTCGAGGATGTTCATGGCCGGCGCGCCGACGAAGGTGGCGACGAAGCGGCTGGCCGGGCGGGTGTAGATTTCACCTGGCGTGCCGACCTGTTCGACCCGTCCCCCATTCATCACCACCAGCCGGTCGGCCAATGTCATGGCCTCTACCTGGTCGTGGGTGACGAAGACGGAGGTGGCATTCAGCCGGCGATGCAGCTTGCGGATCTCCGAACGCATCTGCACGCGCAGCTTGGCGTCGAGATTGGACAGAGGCTCGTCGAACAGGAACACCTTCGGCTCGCGGATCATGGCGCGGCCCATGGCGACGCGTTGCCTCTGGCCACCCGAAAGCGCCATCGGCTTGCGGTCGAGCAGTTGCTCGAGTTCCAGTGTGCGGGCCACCGCCTGGATGCGCTGGTTGCGCTCGGCCGAGGGAACACCGGCGACTTTCAGCGAATAGCCGATGTTCTGGGCCACGCTCATATGCGGATAAAGCGCGTAATTCTGGAACACCATGGCGCAGCCGCGCTCGCGTGGCTCGAGTTTGTTGACCACCGTGCCGTCTATGGCGATCGTGCCGTCGGAAATTTCTTCCAGCCCCGCGATCATCCTGAGCAGCGTGGACTTGCCGCAGCCGGACGGCCCGAGAATGACGACGAATTCGCCCGAGGCAAAGTCGAGATCCACGCCGTGCACGACCTGCGTCTTGGCATAGTTCTTCTTGACGCCGCGTATTGCGATGGAGGCCATTTTTTGTCTCCTTGTTACTTCTCGGTGGCGATCAGGCCGCGCACGAACCAGCGCTGCATCAGCACCACGACGATCATCGGCGGCAGCATAATGATGAGAGTGCCGGCCATGGCGATATGCCACTCCGGAGTGCCGCCGACGTTGGGGATGAGCTGCTTGAGCTCGGTCACCGCCATCGCATGCGACTGGTCGGTGGTGATGAGCAGCGGCCATAGATACTGGTTCCATGCCCACAGGAACATGATGGTCCCGAGCGCCGCCATGTTGTTGCGCGACAGCGGCAACAGGATATCGATGAAGAAGCGCAGTGGCCCGGCGCCATCCATGCGTGCGGCCTCCGTCAATTCGTCTGGCACGGTCAGGAAGAATTGGCGATAAAGGAACGTCCCGGTCGCCGTGGCGACCAGCGGCAGAATTAGGCCGGGATAGGAGTTGAGCAGCCCAACGCTGAGGTGGACCTGCACGCCCGAAACCGTTTCGATCAGCCAGCTCAGGCCGGTCACGTCCAGGATAGCCTGATACGGCTCGAGCACGTTGGCGACCACCGCGTAGGTCGGCACGATGCGCACTTCAAGCGGCAGCATCAGAGTGATGAAGATCAGCCAGAAGATCAGCGTGCGTCCGGGAAATCGGAAATAGACGATCGCGAAGGCGGTCAGCGCCGAGACGATCACTTTGCCTGCGGCAACGCCGGTCGCAACGATGAAGCTGTTCAGCAGCTTGGGACCAAGGTCGGCCGTCACCCAGGCGGTCTTGATGTTGATCCAGAAATCGCTACCCGGCAGCAGCGACATCGGCACGTCGTTGACATCCCTGAGATTATGCGAGGCCGCGATCGCCACGATGGCGAACGGCGCCACGCAGAAAACGAAGCCGACGAACAAGATCAGGTGCGTGAAAAAATTGAGGAACGGGGTGCGCTCGACCATATCAGTCTCACCTGTAATGGACGCGCCGCTCGATGAAGCGGAACTGGAAAATGGTCAGCACGATGATGAGCAGCATCAGGATGATGCTCTGCGCGGCGGCACCGGAGTAATCGAGGCCTTTGAAGCCGTCGGAGTAGATCTTGTAGACCATCAGATTGGTGGCATTCGCCGGCCCACCGGACGTCATGATGTCGACGATGCCGAAGGAATCCTGGAAGCTTTCCGTGATGTTGATGACAAGCAGGAAGAAGATGGTCGGGGTGATCAGCGGAAACTGGATGTCCCAGAAGCGCCTCATGACACCAGAGCCGTCCATCGCGGCGGCTTCGATCAGGGAACGCGGGATCGCCTGGAACGCGGCGAGGAAGAAGATGAAGTTGTAGCCGACATACTTCCAGGAAAAGGCGATGATGATCGAAGCCATGGCGTCGGCGCCGTCCAGGCCGGGATCCCAGAAGCCGGGCCAGACCTGGTTGACGACGGCCATGAAGCCGGCTTCCGGCGCCAGGATGAAGCGGAATGCCAGCGCCAGGGCGGGCGCGGCGATGCCATAGGGCCAGATCAGCACCACGCGATACAGCCATGAGCCGGCTAGCTGGCGGTCGGTGAGCGCGGCGAGCACGAGCGCGACGAACATCGCAAGCCCGGTGCTGATGCCGGCAAAGACAAGGCTGGCGGTGATCGAGTTCCAGTAATCGGCGTTGGCCAGGATCGAGCGGAAATTGTCGAGACCGACCCAGATGTTGCCGCCGCCCCAGGGCTGCTGCAGCGTCAGCGACCAGTATACGGCCTGGCCGGCAGGCCAGTAGAAGAAGGTGAAGATCAGCAGGAGCTGCGGCACCGCGAAAAGAATGCCGATTGTCCAACTGCCGAAAGTGACGCGTTTTTCCATCGGTCCGCCGTTGCCGCAGGGTGGTCAGCTTAAAGCAAGCGAGAGATTAATAACGAAATGCCCGCCCGTCGACCCAGGCATGATCCCGAAAACTGGAAACCGGTCTTCGGGATCATGCTCAAATGGGTCGGCGGGCGGTCTGGGAAATCCCTGGATCAGGGCAGGGTCTTGCCTGGATATGTCTGCTGGAAGCGGTCGAGGATGGCGTCGCCGTTCTTGACCAGCGTGTCGAGACCTTCCTGCACGGTGAGCTTGTTGGCGAAGATCGCCTGCATCTGGGTGCCGAACTCGGCGCGGATCTGGGTGAAATTGCCCAGGCGGATGCCGCGGGTGATTTCGGTCGGCTCGGAGGCGGTCAGGCTGGCGATCGCGGCTTCGCGGCCCTTGTAAGGCGCCTTGTCGTAAAAGCCCTGGCCCTTCATGTAGTCGAAGCCCGACTTGGTCACCGGGATGTAACCGGTGTTGGTCGACCAGAACAGGGCGGTCTTCGGATCATGGATGAAGTTGAGGAACGCGGCCGCGCCCTTGTATTCAGCATCCGACTTGCCCGAGAGAACCCACAGCGATGCGCCGCCGACGAGCGAGTTCTTGCGCTCCGTGCCGGCATAGACGGGCAGTTCGGCGACGTCCCAGTTCATGCCTTCCTTCTGCGTACGGCCAACCGTGCCGTGATCGCCGACCGAGGTCAGGATGACCTGGCAGGTGCCGGTGGCAAAGGCCTGGACCATATCCTGGCCGAGATCCTTCGACTTGATCTTGATCAGGCCGGCATCATACCACTTCTTGAGGTCGGTGACGTACTGCACGAACTTGGTCTTGTTGACTTCGAGGCGGGCGTCGAGGCCGTCATAGCCATTGTTCTTGGTAGCGATCGGCTGGTTGTGAATGGCGGAGAACTGCTCCATCAGCTGCCAGCTTTCATTGGCCGAGATGTTGATCGCCATCGGGCATTCATAGCCGGCGTCCTTCATTGCCTTGAGGTCGGCGCCGACGTCTTCCCAGGTCTTCGGCGCTTCGGTCTTGCCGATCTTGGCGAAGGCGTCCTTGTTCCAGTACATCAACGCCGTAGACGAGTTGAACGGGAAGGACAGCATCTCGCCTTTCGAGGTGGCGTAATAGCGGGCGATGCCGGGGAAATAATCGGCGTAGTCGATCTTGTAGCCGTTTTCTTCCATGAGCTTGTCGGCCGGCTTGTAGGCACCCGACAGCATCATGGTGGCGGTGCCGACGTCATAGACCTGAACGACGGTGGGCTGCTTGCCGGCGCGGAAGGCGGCAATGGTGTTCTGCAAGGTGGCGTCGTAATTGCCCTGGCTGGTGCAGACGACTTCATAGTCCTTCTGCGAGGCGTTGAAATTCTTGCACAGCGTGTCCACGACCCGGGCGAGATCGCCCGAAAGACCAAACCAGAAATCGAATTTTGTCGGTTCCGCGAAGGCAGGCATCGCCAGCGCGGAGCTGAGCACGCCAGCGGCAAGGGCAGCAAAGCCCCGCTTGATGATCGTCATGATTTCTTCCCTCTTGAATGACTGTTGACAAGGGTCTTGCGCAAGTCCTTGCCCGCTCTCTTAGAGAAGGTATGTGACAGTTCTGTTGTGGCCTCCCGGGCCTGTGCACAGCTGGTCTTTTCTCTCCTCCGGCGGCTACAGCGGCATGAAAACGTCACACCGGCGCCTTAGGTAGCTAGGGCGACTTCCAAGGACGTAAAGGCCGTCATTGTTATCCGGCTAAAAGGGATGATGAAATGCTGGTGAAGCAGCTGGCGCACGTGCCCATCACCGACAGGCAGGCGATGCGCGAAGGCCCCCGCGACAGCGCCACGCATTTGCGGCATGCAGCCGCCATTCCGGCTCTTGGCCAGATCGAAATCGGCGGCAAGGCGTCGCGCGCGAACGTCGGCGAGGCCTTGAAGGTGGTGGCCTGGAACGTCGAGCGGCTCCGTCATGTCGATGCCATTGCACGAACGCTTGCCGGGCTGGCCCCCGAAATCGTGCTGTTGTCCGAGGTGGACAAGGGCATGGCACGCTCCGGCAACGGCCATCCGCTCAGCGTGCTTGCCGACCGGCTCGGCCATGCCTTCGCCTATGGTGTCGAGTTCGTCGAACTCGCTGGCGGCAACGAGGCCGAGCGCATGGCAACCGGTGAAGCCTCCAACGCGGAAGGCTTTCACGGCAATGCCGTGACCAGTGGCATGCCGCTGCTGCGACCCTTCCTGGTGCGCCTGGACGCCGCCGGCGGCTGGTTTCGGCCGGAGCGCGGCCAACCGCGCATCGGCGGACGCATGGCGATCGGCGGCCAGGTGCGCATCGGCGACCGCAGGATGACGGTCGTCTCGGTGCACCTTGAAAACCGAACCGATCCGGCTGGCAGGGCCGCTCAGACACGCAAACTCCTCGATGCAATCGACAACTATGATGCGCAAGCGCCGGTACTGCTCGGCGGCGATTTCAACACGCTGACGGCAAGCCACGAGGAGCGCCATGACGACCCACGGGCGTGGATGGCTCGGGTCATGGCCGAACCGGACCGGCTGATCCATGCCGAGCGTCACGAGCCGCTGTTCGCGGCCCTTGCCGAGCGCGGCTATGATTGGCAGGCCGCCAACAATTTGGACCTGCCCACCCAGCGCCGGCCCGCCGGCACGCCGGTTGGCCGAATCGACTGGTTCTTCACGCGGGGCCTCGCGGCCAGCGCGCCGGCGGTTCTTCCGGCGGTGTTGCCGGATGGCAGCCCAAGCTCGGACCATGACGCCCTGACAGTGACCGTCCGCCTGAAATAACCGTCGTCTTCAATCGATGCGGCTGACCTGGCCTGTGCTCTTGCGGTCAGCTTGCGCCGCAAAAGCACGCTATGGTTGCAGGCGGCTTTATCGATCCTTCAACAGCCAAGCATTAATCAGTCATATTTCTTTCTTTATTTCCTGCGGGCCAGGGGGAATAAGATGCTGACGGTCTATAACTGCATCGTGAACCAGCACGATCTGAGGCTGGTTGCATTGGCAGCGCTGATTTGTGGAATTTCCTGTTTTTCAGCCGTCAATCTTCTTCATCACATAGGTCGCTCGACGGATCGAAATCGGCTTGCCTGGCTGACGATCGCCTCCACCTCGACCGGTTTCGGCATCTGGGCGACGCACTTCATCGCCATGCTTGCCTTCACGCCGGGAATCCCCAACGCCTATGATCCCGGACTTTCAGTACTCTCGCTCGCTGGCGCGGTGGCGGTTACGGCGGCCGGCATGTGGGTCGCCACCTTGCGCGACGAGCTTGATTACCATCTGGTCGGCGGCGGCGTTCTGGGCGGCGGTATTGCCGCCATGCACTACATCGGCATGGCGGCATTCGAGGTCGAGGGCCGGATCGAATGGAACCTGCTCCTCGTCGCCGTCTCCTTGCTGGCCGGCGTGACGCTCGCGGCGCTGGCTTTGCGCGTCGTCCTGCGCGGCTCGTCGCTGCCTGCGACGCTTGCCGGTGCGGTCTTGCTGACGCTGGCGATCTGCGGCCTGCACTTCATCGCCATGGCTGCCGTCTCGATCTTCCCGGATTCCTCGATCGCCATATCCCAACACACCGTCGCACCGACCTCGCAGGCCTTCGCCGCCGCTGCGGCCACTCTGGTGATCCTGGTGCTTTCGGCCACCGCGCTGTGGATCGACCTTCGCTTCCGCCGCCAAAAGCTTGAGGTCGACCGCATGCACGGCTTAGCCAACGCTGCGGTGGAAGGCCTGATCGTCTGCGATGGCAATCGCATCGTCAGTGTCAACGACAGCATGGCCAGGCTGACCGGCATGGTCGCCACGACACTGAACGGAAGGGAACTTGGCGACCTCTTCGATGAGCGCACCGCATCCGACCTGATCAACTTCCAGGGACAGCCGTGGGAGGCGGAACTGAGCAATCGCGACGGGATGAGAATTCCCGTCGAACTGATCGCCAGAAGCATCGACTATTGCGGTAAGCCTCACAATGTCGTCGCCGTCCGCGACATTCGCGAACGCAAGAAGGCGGAACAGGAAATCCTTCGCCTCGCTCATTTCGATCCGCTGACGGGGCTCGCCAACCGCCGTAGCTTTTCCAGCCGGCTTGATACCGAAATCGCCGCCACGAGCCGAGACGCAAAAGCCGGCAAGGGCGCGAGGGGCGGACATCTTGCGCTTCTGCTGCTCGACCTCGACCGGTTCAAGGAGGTGAACGATCTTTATGGGCATGGCGCAGGCGACGCGATGCTTCAGAAGGTGGCGAACTGCGTCTCCGGCGTTCTTCGCCACGGACAGATGCTGGCGCGCCTGGGCGGCGACGAATTCGCCATCATCGCCCCCAACCTGCCCGACCCGCAGGCGGCGAGCCGGATAGCCGACGCGGTGCTCGCCGCGATGCGCGAGGAGAACCGGCTCTCGGCGGGTGGCGGGCTGGTATCGGGGAGCATCGGCATCGCGCTCTATCCGCTGGACGCGGAAGACCAGGCCAGCCTCATCAGCCATGCGGATACCGCGCTCTATCGCGCCAAGACCGAAGGCAGGGACACCTATCGCTATTTCGAGGCGTCGATGGGCGCCGAGGCTCGCGACAAGCGCGTCATGGAGCACGAACTGCGCCAGGCAGTAGCGCGCGACGAATTCTATCTCGTCTACCAGCCGCAGAAAGAGATCAGCAGCGGCAAAATGGTCGGCTTCGAAGCCTTGATCCGTTGGCGGCATCCCGAACGCGGCGATGTTCCCCCGTCCATATTCATTCCGCTGGCGGAGGACAGCGGCGCCATAGGCCAGATCGGAGATTGGGTGCTGACCGCAGCGTGCCGGGAGGCCGCCCGTTGGGAAAATCCACTGACGGTGGCCGTCAACGTCTCCGCGGTGCAGTTGCACAATCCGAACTTCAGCCGAAAGGTGCACGAGACCTTGCTCAAGTCCGGTCTCGCGGCAGCCAGGCTGGAACTCGAAATCACCGAGACGGCGCTGGTGAAGGACATGCCGCGCGCGCTGGCGAGTTTGCGACAGGTCAAGGCGCTTGGCGTGCGCGTGGCCATGGATGATTTCGGAACCGGCTATTCCTCCCTCTCCAACCTTCGAGCCTTCCCTTTCGACAAGATCAAGATCGACGGTTCCTTCATCAAGTCCGTCGACACCAACGGCCAGGTTGCGGCGATCGTGCGCGCCGTGCTCGGGCTGGGGCGCGGCCTGGGTCTGCCGGTGCTGGCGGAGGGCGTCGAGACGCTCGGCGAGTTGAAGTTCCTCGACGCCGAGGCCTGCGAGATCGGCCAGGGCTATTATCTCGGCAAGCCGGCGCCGATCGAGGCGTTCGGAGACCTGACCGGCCACGGCAAGCGTGTTCGGGCGCGAGGCGCCGACCGCCAGGATGGCAGCCTCGTATTGCTCAAGCCGAGCGTACGCTCGGCCTAGAGCTCTTTGTTTTTACGCAATTCCGGACGGAGAACCGTTACACACTATCCTGGAGGTGCTCTGGCTCACGACCCGAGCGCCGTCTCGACCAGCCGCTTTGCATCGGGGCCCGCCCATTCGGCTGGACCGTTCATGTGGGCGATCAGGCAGCCTTCGCCGTCGATCAGCATGGTGACGGGCAGGCCGAGCGCCAGACCGCGCGTCTTGAGGTCGTTGAACAGTGTCATCGTCGAATCGCGGTAGTAGCCGAGCGTGTGCACACCGGTATCGGCGAGAAACTTCTTCGGTTTCACGTCGTCGCCGGCATCGACGTTGACGGCGACGACCTGAAAGGCGTCGCTGCCTTTCTCCTTTTGCAGCGCATCGAGCGCCGGCATTTCGGCACGGCAGGGCGCGCACCATGTGGCCCAGAGATTGAGCAGCACGGTCTTGCCGGCATGATCGGCGATCGTCATCGGCTTGCCGTCGGGACCGTGGAAGGCGAGGCTCCTCATCGACTGCGGCGGATCGGCCGGCAAAAGTGCCGCGACCTCGCCGGTGGCCGCGGCCGCGACCTTCTTGGCGCGATCGCTCTTGGCGGCGCAGGCGACATCGTCCTTGCTGTCGCCGGCGGCTGCTTGGGGCGCGGCGTTGTTGCCAGACCGGCTCTCGCTGACATATACCGCGACCGCGCCGGCCAGCGCTCCCGCCACCAGGGCGGCGAGGATCAGGCGCCGGGCCGGGAAAAATGTGTTTCCGTCTGCCATATTCTCAAACTGCTCCGAAGCACGGGTTATAGCCATGAGCGACAAGAAGACCAGCAACCAGATGTGGGGCGGACGATTTGCCTCGGGTCCGGCCGCGATCATGGAAGCGATCAACGCGTCGATCTCGTTCGACCGCAAACTCTACGCGCAGGACATAAGAGGCTCGATCGCTCATAGCGAGATGCTGGCGCAAACGGGCATTATTTCGGCGGCCGATCAAGAAAAAATCGCTCACGGTCTGAACACGATCCTGAAAGAGATCGAGGGCGGCAGCTTCGAGTTTTCGACGCGGCTGGAAGACATCCACATGAACATAGAGGCCCGCCTTGCCGATCTCATCGGTCCGGCGGCCGGCCGGCTGCACACCGCCCGTTCGCGCAACGACCAGGTGGCCGTCGATCTGAGGCTCTGGGTCAAGGACGAATGCTTTCGTGTCACCGAGGCGTTGAAAGGCTTGATCATGGCCCTCCTGGCGCGAGCCGAGGAACATGCGGCGACCGTCATGCCGGGTTTCACCCACATGCAGGCGGCGCAGCCGGTCACTTTCGGCCATCATTGCATGGCCTATGTCGAGATGTTTTCGCGCGACCTGTCGCGCGTGCGCGACGCCATCGAGCGCATGGATGAGAGCCCGCTCGGTGCCGCTGCCCTTGCCGGCACCAGCTTCCCGATCGACCGTCACCAGACCGCGAGCGCGCTCGGCTTTCGCGAGCCGATGCGCAATTCGCTGGACAGCGTCTCAGACCGCGATTTCGCGCTGGAATTCCTTGCCATGGCGGCGATCTGCGCCACTCACCTGTCGCGGCTGGCCGAGGAGATCATCATCTGGTCGACGCCGCAATTCGGCTTCATCAGGCTGTCGGATAGCTTTTCCACCGGCTCCTCGATCATGCCGCAGAAGAAGAACCCCGACGCGGCCGAACTGGTTCGCGGCAAGACAGGCCGCGTCAACGGCCATCTGGTCGGCCTGCTGACGGTGATGAAGGGCATGCCTTTGACCTACGGCAAGGACATGCAGGAAGACAAGGAATCGGTGTTCGACGCGGCCGAGACGCTCGACCTGATGCTGGCCGCGATGACCGGCATGGTTGCGGACATGACGGTCAATGCCGCCGCGATGAAGAAGGCCGCCGGCTCCGGCCACGCCACCGCCACCGACCTCGCCGACTGGCTGGTGCGTACCTTGGGCCTGCCGTTCCGCGAGGCGCATCATGTCACCGGCCGCGCGGTGGCGCTGGCCGAACACAGGAAGGTCAGCCTGGAAAAGCTTTCGCTGGAGGATCTGCAGTCGATCAACCCAGGCATCACTTCCGACATATTCTCGGTGCTGGCGGTGCAGAACTCGGTCAAGAGCCGCACCAGCTTCGGCGGCACCGCACCGTCGGAAGTGAGAAAGCAGATCCGCTATTGGAAAAAGCGTCTCGCCAAGGCGTAATGCCGGATATCGCGATCAGCAATATCCGGGGTGCAATGCACCGAGAACTCGGCTAAAAGCAGCGGCGGACAGAGAGTTTCGGACGGATGGATCGATGACCGGAAGCAGGATTTTGGTGACGCTGACGCTGCTTGCGGCGCTTGCCTCCGTGACCGCCTGCGGCCGCAAGGCGGGCCTGGACACGCCCTATGAGGCGGCTGTCCAAGCACGCAAGGATGCCGAGAAGGCCCACCAGCCCGTGCCGCCGGAACCGGAAAAACCGGTCGTGGACAAGAAGTTCATTCTCGACCCGCTGATCTAGCGCCGATGAAGGCGGGATTGGTCTTGTCCAAACCCGATCGCATCGTGCCTCAACTTCCGGAACCACACTCGTGAACCATTTCGACTACCGCGATGGCGTGCTGCATGCCGAGGACGTGGCGATCCCTGATATCGCCGCACAGGTCGGCACGCCGTTCTATTGCTATTCGACGGCGACCCTGACTAGGCACTACCGTGTCTTCGTCCAGGCCTTTGCCGGGCTCGATACGCTGGTCTGCTACGCCATGAAGGCCAATTCCAACCAGGCGGTGCTGCGGACCTTGGCCAAGCTCGGCGCCGGCGCCGACGTCGTCTCGGAAGGCGAATTGCGCCGGGCTCTCGCCGCAGGAGTCCCGGCCGGCAAGATCCTGTTCTCGGGCGTCGGCAAGACCGCCCGCGAAATGGACTTTGCGCTCCAAGCCGGCATTCTCTGCTTCAACGTCGAATCCGAGCCGGAACTCGAGCTGTTGTCGGCACGTGCCGTGGCGCTCGGCAAGGTGGCGCCTATCTCGCTGCGCATCAATCCCGATGTCGACGCCAAGACCCACAAGAAAATCTCAACCGGCAAGGCTGAAAACAAGTTCGGCATTCCCTGGCAGCGGGCGCGCCAGGTCTATGCCCGCGCGGCAACGCTTCCGGGCATTAAGGTCACCGGCATCGATACCCATATCGGCAGCCAGATCACCGAGTTGCAGCCCTTCGACGACGCCTTCGCCCTGCTGGTCGACCTGGTCGGAGCGCTGCGCGGCGACGGCCACGCCATCGAGCATGTCGATCTCGGCGGCGGTCTCGGCATTCCCTACCGCGTCGACAACAACCCGCCCCCCTTGCCCGACGCCTATGCCCAGATCGTCCGCAAGCATGTCACCAAATTGGGTCTCAAGGTGATGTTCGAGCCGGGCCGGCTGATCGTTGGCAATGCCGGCATCCTGGTCTCGGAAGTGATTTTCGTGAAGGAAGGCGACGCCAAGAATTTCCTCGTTGTCGACGCTGCCATGAATGACCTGATCCGGCCGACGCTCTACGATGCCTTCCACGAGATCAGGCCGGTCGTGCAGCCGCCGGCCGACGCGCCGCGCATGATGGTCGACGTGGTCGGCCAAGTCTGCGAGACCGGCGATTATCTCGGCCTCGACCGCGACCTGCCCCGGCTGATGGCGGGCGATCTCGTCGCCGTTTCCACCGCCGGCGCCTATGGCGCGGTCCAGGCCGGCACCTACAACACTCGCCTGCTGGTGCCGGAGGTGCTGGTCGACGGCGACCGTTTCCATGTCGTGCGTCCGCGCCCGACCTATGACGAGCTGATCGGGCTGGATTCGGTGCCGGACTGGCTTGCGTAAGCCGCCCTGCCGCGACGCTATAACCGGTTCTGCGCTATAACCGGTTCTGGATGAGTGCCCTTGCGTCGGCGATCCTGTCCTCGTCGCGGCGGTAGAAGGTCCATTGCCTGATGCGCTTGGTTCTGAGCAGGCCGGCCTGGACGAGCACGCGCATATGCTCGGAAAGCGTCGCCTGAGTGATGCCGAGCTTCTCGGCGATCAGCAGCGCGCAGACGCCGTCCTCGACCAGATCGCCATCCGCCTGTGCCCGGAAATGCGCACGTGGATTCTTGAGCCAGTCGAGAATCTGCAGTCTGCGCTCGTTGGCGATCGCCTTGAAGACATCAACCTCTTGCATTTAGCCATTTTGCCAAGTTACTAATTGCTGTCAATCCCAAGGAGATTTTGATGTCGCAGGGCAACGTCGTCACACGCGGACGCATCGCCGCGATGGAACCGCGCATCCGCCCCTATATCAGGCACACACCGGTTCTGCGCGTCGACATGGCCGACTTCGATCGGGGGCCATTGGCGATCGACCTCAAGCTCGAATGCCTGCAGCATTCCGGCTCGTTCAAAGCCCGCGGCGCCTTCACCAACCTCCTGGAGCGGCCGGTTCCCGAGGCCGGCGTCGTCGCCGCATCGGGCGGCAATCATGGCGCTGCCGTCGCCTACGCCGCCATGCGGCTTGGCCACAGAGCAACCATCTTCGTTCCCGAAGTGAGCCCGCAGGCCAAGCTGGACCGCATCCGGGCCTATGGCGCCGACCTCGTTGTCGGCGGCGCCCGCTATGCCGAAGCGCTGGCCGCCAGCGAACGGTTCGCCGAGGAAACCGGCGCCTTGCAGATCCACGCCTTCAACCAGGAGGAGACGCTGGTCGGCCAAGGCACTCTCGGGCTCGAAATCGAAAGCGATCTGCCTGAGATCGACACGCTGCTGGTCGCCGTCGGTGGTGGCGGCCTGATCGGCGGCATCGCCGCCTGGTATGCCGGCCGCATCCGCATCGTCGCCGTAGAGCCCGAGGGTGCGCCGACGCTTCATCGCGCCTTCGAGGCCGGCCATCCGGTGGACGCGTCGGCGGAAGGCATCGCCGCCGATTCGCTGGCGCCCAAGCGGGTCGGCGAGATGATGTTCCCGATCGCCGAAGCCTTCGTCGAACGCTCCATCCTGGTCAGCGACGACGACATCATCGCCGCCCAGAAGGCGCTCTGGAACCGCGTGCGCATCATCTCGGAGCCGGGTGGTGCCGCCGCCTTTGCCGCGATCCTGTCCGGCCGCTACGCGCCGACACCGGGCGAACGGGTCGCCGTGCTGGTCTGTGGGGCCAACGCAAACCCCGCCAATTTCTGATTGCAACCATTTCGGCAGGCTTCACGTTTTCTCAAACTGCCTCGCCTTTGCCGTGTTTACTGGTATTCTTCGAGTCGTGAGGCTTGGGCTATCCCGTCCGCCTCGCCGCATGATCCCGAAAAATAGAATCCAAGTTTCGGAACAGATCATGCCCAAAGAGATAGAGCCCATTGCGGTCCTTCAGGACGGAACAGGGCTCCAGGAAGGGCCGATGACCGAACGACCCACCTTCAGCAGCAATCGCGGCCTGGCCGGACGCCTGGCCTTGAGCCGGCTGGCGACGCGGGTCTCGATGGCGATCGAGCGTGGCTGGCCGCTGCTGCTTCCGCTCATTGTCGTCGTCGGCCTGTTTCTCAGCGTCTCCTGGTTCGGTATTTTTCCCCGGCTGCCGGACGTGGTGCGCATCGGCCTTATCGCCATGTTTTGCCTGGCAGGTCTGGCGGCGCTTTATCCGCTGCGCTTTTTCCGCATACCTGGCGCGGCCGAGATCGATCGCCGCATCGAAGCCGCCAACAGACTGCTGCACAGCCCGGTGCAGGTGCAGAGCGACCGGCCCAGCGGCCAGGAAAGCAGTTTCTCGCAGGCGCTCTGGCGCGAGCACCAGAAGCGAATGGCTGGAAAGCTCGACAATCTCGGCGCCGATCTGCCGCGCACGCGCGTGCCGGAGCGCGACCCGTGGGGATTGCGCGCCGTGGCGGCGCTCCTGCTGGTCACTGCCTTTGCCTTCTCCTTCGGGCCGACCGGCGGCCGGCTGACAGATGGGTTCAGCGCACATGGCACGCTCGACGCCGTACCGCCGCGCATCGACGCATGGGTGACGCCGCCGGCCTATACCGGCAAGCCGCCGATCTTCCTGACTGCCGACGCCAACCAGGCGACCCCGACTTTTCATGTCCCCGAGGGAAGCGACGTCTCCCTGCGCGTTACCGGAGGCTCGGGCGAGGAAACGCTTGCCTATGCCGACAAGGACGGCAATGCGCGCGCCATCGACCCCGCAAGCCCGCAAGCCGCCGCCAAGCCGGCAGCAAGCCCGGCGGTGTCGTCCGCCTCGCCTTCGAAGGTGCGCCAGTTCGCCAGCAAGCTGACCGGCGACGGGACGCTGACGCTGAAATCGGGGGAGGATCAGCTTGGCCGCTGGGCTTTCGCCGTCATCCCGGACAAGCCGCCGCAGATCCGCTTCGTCGGCGAGCCCAAGCGCGCCGCCAACGGCGCCTTCGAGCTCAACTATCAGATCGATGACGATTACGGCGCCGCCACCGCCAAGGCGGTCTTCGCGCTGGCCGACCCGCAGCTGCCGGGTGCGCATCCGCTCTATGGTCCGCCCGAAATGCCGCTGACACTGCCGCGCCGCGGCGGCAAGTTGAATGCCGCCAAGACCACGAAAGACCTGACCGAGCATGTCTGGGCCGGCAGCAGCATCAAGCTGACGCTGGTCGCCACCGACGACGCCGGCCACACCGCCTCAAGCGAAACCAAGACGCTCGCGATGCCCGAGCGGCCGTTCACCAACCCGCTGGCACGCGCGGTGATCGAACAGCGCCGCCTGCTTGCGCTCGACGCCAATGCCAAGCCGCGCGTGCTCGACCTGATGGAGGCCATCACGCTGCGGCCTGAAGACACGTTCGATACCATGTCCCACTACCTCGCCATCATGAGCGCAATGAGCCGGCTGAAGCTGGCGGTGAACGACGATCAATCGCGCAGCGAGGTTGCCTACCTCTGGGAGATCGCGCTTGGTATCGAGGAGGGCAACCTCTCGGCGGCCGAAAAGCGGCTGCGCCAGGCCCAGCAGGCACTGCAGGACGCCATCAAGAATGGCGCCAGCGATGCCGAGATCGAGAAGGCGATGAAGGAACTGCGCGAGGCGATGAACCAGTTCCTGCAGGAGTTCGCCGAACGCGCCAAGCAGAACCCGAACGCGCCGCAGATGCAGCAGAACGGCCAGGAGCTGCGCCAGAGCGACATCGACCGCATGATGGACCAGATCGAAAATCTGGCGAAGTCCGGCGATCGCGACAAGGCCCAGCAATTGCTGTCTCAGTTGCAGGACATGATGAACAACCTCCAGGCCGGCCGCCAGCAGCAGGGGGGCGAGCAGGACAGCCAGATGCGTCAGCAGATGGACAAGCTTGGCGAGATCCTGCGGCGGCAGCAGGAGATGATGAACGACACCTTCCGCATGGATCAGATGCAGCGCGGCGAGCGCCAGCGCGGCCGCAACCGCGACGAGCAGCTTGGCCAGAACGATGAGCAAGGTCAATCTGGCGAAAACGGCAAGCCCGGCGAGAATGGCGAGCCAAAGCCTATGACGCCGCAGGAATTCGCCGATGCGCTGAAGCAGCTGCAGGAGGGCCAGGGCCAGCTGAAGAGCGATCTGGAGCAGCTGAAGAAAGGCCTCGAGGGCATGGGCATGGAGCCCAATGAAGGATTTGGCGAGGCCGGCAAGTCCATGGGCAGCGCCGAGCAGGCGCTTGGCGAGGGCCAGGGCGACGAGGCCGTCGGCCACCAGGGCCGGGCGCTTGAGGCGCTGCGCAAGGGCGCCAAGGACATGATGAAACAGATGCAGGCCATGCAGGGCGACCAGGGCGGCAGCCAGGAAGGCGGCCGCCAGCAGGATGCCGACCGTGACCCGCTCGGCCGGCCGCGCGCCAGCCAGGGTCCCGATTTTGGCGATTCGGTGAAAGTGCCCGACGAGATCGACGTTCAGCGCGCGCGCCAGATCCTGGAAGCGATTCGCAAGCGGCTCGGCAATGCGCTCAGCCCCGACATCGAGCGCAGCTATCTGGAACGGCTGCTGGAGCTGAAGTAGGAAGCGGCGAGAGGGACCAGCTTCATTTCCATGGAGCCGTCTACCTGTTGACGAACGCCTCGCGGATTGCCTCCTGCATGCCGTCGATTGCTTCGCCTGACGCATTCGGGTTGCGATGCATCACCACATTGGAGGAATCGATGTCGCCGAACCCGTCCGCGGACGTCAGCTCTCGGCAGTCCGCCGGAATGTTGCTGCGTGAGATCGGCGCGATCGCCAACCCTGAGGTGACGGCAAGCTTCAGGCCGCCATTGGTATCGCTTGTATAGGCGACGCGGTAGGCAAGGCCGCGCTGCTCCAGCGATTTGATGGCGAAGTCCTTACACCAGCCGGCGCGGTTGTAGAGCGCGATCGGCACCGGGCGCTCCTCATGCATGTGATGCAGGTTCGACGTCACCCAGACCGTCGGATCATGCATCAGCACTTCGCCGCCGGAAGGATCCTGCCATTCGAACACCACGCATAAATCCAGCTCGCCGGCGGCGAGCGCCGCGATCTGCGCCTCCGAATGCGCGTAGCGTACGGTGACCTCGACCTTGGTGTGACGCTTCGAAAATGCGCCGAGCGCGCGCGACAGGATGGCGTGGCCATATTCCTCCGGAATGCCGATGCGAACCGGCCCACCGAGCGGCGCCGCCGCCATCGACGCCGCCGTTTCATCGAGCAGCGAAACGATACGGCGGGCATTGACGATGAGTTCGCCGCCACGCCGCGTCAGCGCGACGCCGCGTGAACCTCGCTCGAACAGGCTGTCGCCGACCAGCTCTTCGAGCTTCTTCATCTGCATCGACACGGCCGATTGCGTGCGGCCGGCCTGCTCGGCGGCCCTCGTGAAATTGCCGGCCTCGGCTATGGCGACAAAGGTACGCAGGAGATCACTGTCGAGGGTTGGCCGCATGGCATCCATCATAAGTAGATTTGATCGCTGGCATCATTCCAATTCGTTTGCAACATGTCAAACGCCGAACGATAATCGCCTCACCCATTGGATATGCAGTCGCGAAATCGGCTGCGGACCAATCAAGAGTCCTCACTCGTGCCCGCTACCCGAAAACGGTGGCGGGTTCTTTTTGATCTGGTGAGCGTCGCCGGATCGGATGCGCGGGAGCCTGAACGGATGCAGAATAGGATGGTGCGCGGCATCCTGAGCCTGTGCCTGGGCGTGCTGGTCTTCTCGCTGCAGGATCCGCTCGTCAAAGCCGTGTCGAGCGGCTACCCTGTGACCGAGGTGATGGCGATCCGCTCGATCGTAGCCTTGCCGATCCTGATCGTTCTGGTTCACGCCGATGTCGGGCTGCGGGCAATCCTGTCGAAACGGTTCGGCCTGCTGACGATACGCGCCTTCATCCAGTTCACCTCCTACACGGTCTATTACCTGGCCATCGCCGCCCTCCCGCTGGCCGACGCCGTGGCGCTCTATTTCATGGCGCCGCTCTGCATCATGGCGATGGCCGGCCCCTATCTCGGCGAGCGCGTTTCCTGGCAGACGCTGTCGACCGTGCTGATCGGGATGCTTGGCGTGCTGGTGATGCTGCGCCCCGGCGCCGGGCTGTTCGACTGGGCGGCCTTGCTGTCGCTGGGCTCGGCCGTGCTCTACGCCTTCTCGCAGCTGATGGCTCGCAAGATCGGCGATACCGAATCGTCCACTGTCATGGCCTTCTACCAGAACGGCGCCTATCTCGTCGGCGCGGCCGTCGTCGCCGGCACGTTCCACATTGCGGCCATAACCCACGCCGTCCACCCGAGCCTCGAATTCCTGGTGCGACCATGGATCTGGCCGACGCTGCCGGATTTCCTCAAGATGGCCGCCTGCGGTTTCGTCGCCTCGGCCGGCATGATCCTGCTCTCGCAAGGCTACCGGCTGTCGCCGGCCAACCGCGTCGCCACCTTCGAATACACCGGCATCCTGTGGTCGCCGCTGTGGGGTTTCCTGTTCTTCGCCGAGGTGCCCAGGTCAGCGACGGTGATCGGCGCGGCGCTCATCATCGGCGCCGGCCTGCTGGCACTCAACACCGAGCGCCGCGCCAGCCCGGCACCGGCGCTTGTCGCCAGGGATCCAGCCTGATCAGGCGAAGCAGATCAGCGCCCGTTCGACGCGAGAGCGAATCTCGGCGAGCGTGAAGGGCTTTTGCACGACATCGAGGATGATGCCGTTCAATTCATCGGCGCGCTCGCGCTGGTCGGCATAGCCGGTCATCAGCATGATCTTCATCGCGGGAAAAAGCGCGGCTGCCGCAACCGCCATCTCGATGCCGTCCATCTCGGGCATGCGTATGTCGGAGACGACGAGATCGTACCCGCCTTTTGCGGCGCGGATCAGCGAAAGCCCCTGCGCGCCATCGGCGGCGATATCGATTGCGTGGCCGGCGCGTTCGAGCGCGCGGGCTGCGAGGGTGCGGACGGACTCATCGTCCTCGACGATCAAAAGCTTTGCCATGGCCGGCATATTTGGTGGCGAAACGTTGACTTTTCCTGAAAACCCAGGCGCTTGCCCAGACTAATTTTCCTGACACCGTTAAGGCCTTTTTCAGGATTCACCGGTGCGAGGCACTCGCCTTACACATCGCCTTTCACCACACCCACGAACGGCAATTCACGGAAAGCATGCGCCACATCCATGCCATAGCCGACGACGAAATAATCGGGGCAGTCGAAGCCGACATAATCGGCATTGAGCGCGGTCTGGCGGCGCATGCGCTTGTCGAGCAGCACGGCGATGGAACAGCTTTTCGCGCCACGCGACAGCATCAGGTCGCGCGTGAAGCTCAGCGTCTTGCCCGATTCCAGAATGTCGTCGATCAACAGCACGTCACGGCCTGCAACCTCGTTGTCGATGTCGCGCAGCACCCTCACCTCGCCACTGGTTGTGCCGGCGCCATAACTGGAGATGAAGATGAACTCGACTTCCGGCGACAGGCCGACATCATGCATGGCGCGGATCAGGTCGGCGGCGAAGATGAACGAGCCTTTCAGCACCGAAATCACCAGGAGATCGTGATAGTCGTGCCCGGCAATCTCCTTGGCGAGTTCGAGATTGCGCCGCGCGATCGCCGATGCCGAAAACAGCACTTCGATGTCCTTGCCGCGCACGTTTGGCATTTCTCGCCCTCCAGTTTTTTTCCGAAACGCCTTCACACCGAGCGTGTGTTGAGAGTCAGGTCAGACCGAGCCGAAAGCAGTGGTTTCCGAGAACCGGAGCGGAGCGTACGTGAGCACCGGAAGCGCAGGGAACCACCGTTTGCAGGCCGGCTTCACCTGAATATCGACACACGCTATTCGGCGAAGGTGACCAAAACGGTCCTTACCCCGTTCTTAGGCACGTCGAGCCGGCTGGCAAAGCCGAATCTTTCGCCCGATGCCAGCGAATGGCCAGATGTCCCCAGCGTATAGCGGGTTGTGCGGCCGTCATTGCCCGTCACCCGGATTTCGAGTGGCGGCATTGTCGCGGGCCTCGTCCCGTCATTGGCGGCCTCGCCGTCGACGAACAGCACCGGATTGGCGCCGGAGGCATCGATGTGTGACGTCACGCCTGAAATGGTCAGCGCCGACGCTTGCGCGCCGGGCAGGAACGGTGCCTGGCGCACCAGCGCATGGCCGCCCGAGACCCAGAAGGCGGCAAGGGCGGCGCCGATGCCGGCGATCCAGAAGATCGGACCGCCGCGCGAGGCCGGCGGCCGTTCCGCTGGCATTTCCGGCTTGCGCAGCATGTCCATGCCTTCGATGGCCGGGGGGACAATCGCACGCGGCAGCGGCGTCACATTTCCGACTGGTGGGGCCGGCCGCGGCAACACCATATAATCCGCATCGATGATATCAGCCGCCGGGGCGCGCAAGATCCGGTCCGCTGCGGCAATTGCCGCGGGATCTGTCATGATTTCGCCGGAAACCGGGCGCGCGGTTCGTTCGTCAGCCATCATGGCCCCAGTATTGCGCGTGTTCGCTTTTCGTTTCTTTTGCGTAAACACAAATGGTTAACGCTTCCCCACCGGAGCCCTCTTGAAGTGCCTAAACGAGCCAGGAATTAACCGCCGGTTAACCATGCCGGCCGATGGTCTTTCACAAAACAGGCCGGTTCGCCGCGGCCAGGAAATTCAGGTCGTCGAAATTGATTCGCTTCGAAAATGTCGGCCTCCGCTATGGCATGGGTCCGGAAATCCTCCGCGACATCTCCCTGCACATACCGGAGCGCTCCTTCCAGTTCCTGAGCGGGCCTTCGGGTGCCGGCAAGACGACATTGCTGCGCCTTTTGTTCATGTCGCTGAAACCGACGCGTGGACTGATCACCATCTTCGGCAAGGACCGCTCGCGCATCTCGCGCACCGAACTGCCGCATCTGCGCCGCCGCATCGGCGTGGTGTTCCAGGACTTTCGCCTGCTCGACCACATGACCACCTATGAGAATGTCGCGCTGCCGCTGCGCGTGCGCGGGCGCGAGGAAGCGAGCTACCGCACCGATGTCACCGAGTTGTTGAAATGGGTGGGGCTCGGCGAGCGCATGCATGTGCTGCCGCCGGTCCTGTCCGGAGGCGAGAAGCAGCGCGCCGCGATCGCGCGCGCCCTGATCGAGCAGCCGGAGATCCTGCTCGCCGACGAGCCGACCGGCAATGTCGATCCGCCGCTGGCGCGGCGGCTGCTGCGGCTGTTCATCGAGCTCAACCGGCTTGGCACCGCCGTTGTGATCGCCACGCATGACCTTGGCCTGATGGAGCAGGTTGACGCGCGCCGCATGATCCTGGCCGGCGGAAGGCTTGATATCTATGACTGAGACCGAGCTATCGGCCGACCATTTCGAGGAGCAGGATGCCGAGGCGGTGGAGGCGAGGCCGCGCGCACAACGCAAGATGGCGCCGATCGTGCCGGCGCAGAACATTGCCGGCCGCGCGCTGGTGCTGGTCATCGCCATCATGACTTTCCTGTCCTGCCTGACCTTCGGCGCGGTGACACTGGTGCGCGACACAGCCTCGGTTTGGGAAAACCAGATCTCGCGCGAGGCGACGATCCAGATCAAGCCGGCCGACGGCCTCGACATGGAGGCGGCGCTTACCCAGGCCTCGCGGATCGCCGGCGAATTCCCTGGCGTGAAGTCGACCCGGATCATCGACCGCGAAGCGACCGCAAGGCTGCTGGAGCCCTGGCTGGGTTCGGGTCTCAACATCGACGACCTGCCCGTGCCGCGCCTGATCATCGTCACCATCGACGAGAGCAGCCCGCCTGACTTCGCCGCCATGCGCGCCGCGATCACGCCGAAACTGCCGAGTGCATCGCTCGACGACCACCGCACCTGGGTCGACCGGCTGGTGGCCATGGCCCGTACCACGGTGACCATAGGCGTTGCCGTTCTGGCCTTGATGCTGTCGGCGACGGTGCTGACCGTGGTGTTCGCGACCCGTGGCGCCATGGACGGCAACGGCCACATCATCGAGGTGCTGCATTTCGTCGGCGCCGAGGCGCGCTTCATCGCACGCGAATTTCGCCGGCATTTCTTGGTCACCGGCATGAAGGGCGCAGCCGCCGGCGGAGCGGCGGCGGTGCTTGTCTTCATCGTGTTTTCCTGGTGGTCGTCACGCAACATAGCAACGCCGCAGGCCGATCAGGCGACTGCTTTGTTCGGTAACTTCGCCATCGGCTCGGCGGGTTACGCAGGTGTCGTCCTGATGGTGCTGGTGATTGGCGCGCTGACGGCGGCAACCTCGCACGTTACCGTCGTTGCCTATCTCAGCGACATCGACGTTCGCCAACCCGATGCATGAAAGGACCTCGTCTTGGCTTGGACGGAAACAGGGCGATCACGGAGAAAGAATTCGCGTAACGCAAAGTGCGTCTTTTACCTATCAAAGGCCGCATTTGAGGATTAACTATATGACCATGGACGTGCGGGATTCGACCGGGACGGCTGGACAGTTGCCAGTGGTGGTTGACCGTTGGCGCGGCCGTGGCAGGGTTAGCCATCTAAGGACCGCCCTGCGCTTCTCCGCTCTCTCCCTGCTTGTGCTTGCAACAGTGTTCGCTGGCGGCTTTGGCTGGTTCGCCAGCAAGGTCAGTCATCTGACCACGCCCGCCAACCCGGCCAAGGCCGACGCCATCATCGTGCTGACCGGCGGCCAGTCGCGCCTCGACGCCGCGATGGAGCTGCTCGCATCCGGCAAGGGCGAGCGGCTCTTGATCAGCGGCGTGCACCCCTCGGCCAGCCGGCGCCAGCTTCAGGCGGCGACCGGCGGCGACAAGAAACTGTTTTCCTGCTGCGTCGACATCGATCGCGCCGCGCTCGACACGATCGGCAATGCCGAGGAAAGCGCCAAATGGGTGGAAAACCATGCCTATGGCACGGTGATCCTGGTGACCAACAATTATCACATGCCGCGCAGCCTTTTGGAGATGGGCCGGCTGCTGCATGGCGCCAAGCTCGAACCCTACCCGGTGGTCAATTCCAACCTGGATAATGGCAGTTGGCTGACCAAGCCACGGGCAGTGCGCGTGCTGTTCACCGAATACACCAAGTACCTGCTGGCGCTGGCTCGCGGGTTTATCCCGGTGAAGCCGACGCCTGAGGGAATCGCCCTGGCCGAGACCGCCGCCGGCGGCTGAGCCGCGTCATTGCTTGGCGACAGCCCCTGAAACGCCCTTGAGGCGCGCGATCTCTTGTTCAAGGTCTTGGATGCGCCGGTCGCGCTCGCCAAGCGCGGCTGCCACATCAGCCGCCTCGAAGCGCTGCGGTATATGTTGCGGGCAATTGGCATCCCATGCCGAGACGGTGAACAGGATGATCTGCTCGGGACGCGCCTTGTAGTCCGGCGGCATCAGCCTCGCCGTCAACTCGGCATCGTCCTCGACAACGCGCGCCGTACCCCAGATCTTGATGCGCTGGCGCATCATGTAGTCGATCAGGAACAGGAAGGCCCTCGGATTGTCGGCCAGGTTGCCCTGCGTGATGAATTGCCTGTTGCCGGAAAAATCCGCGAAGCCGATCGTCTTCTCGTCGAGCACCTTGAGAAAGCCGGCAGGGCCGCCGCGGTGCTGGATATAGGGCTGGCCGTCGCCATTGGCCGTCGACAGGAAGATGCTGGTCTGCATTTCGATGAATGCGGCGAGGTCCGGTGTGATCGCCGACTGCCAGCCGCCGCGCTCCTCGACGCGGGCGTAGGACTGGCGCGAGCCCTTGCGCGCCTGGATCGCCTTGACCGTCGGCGTGAAGGCGACATCGCTGGTAAAAGCGTGTGCGTTCATCGAAACCTCCTTTGCCTGAATGCTTCTAAAGACCGAGCTCCGACAGCGTCGGATGGTCGTCCGGCCGCCGGCCGAGCGGCCAGTGATATTTGCGCTCGGCCTCGGCGATCGGCAGGTCGTTGATGCTGGCGATGCGCAGCCGCATCAGCCCGTGCTCGTCGAACTCCCAGTTCTCGTTGCCGTAGCTGCGGAACCATGAGCCGCTGTCGTCGCGCCATTCATAGGCGAAGCGCACGGCGATGCGGTTGCCGTGAAAGGCCCAGACCTCCTTGATCAGCCGGTAGTCGAGTTCGCGGCTCCATTTGCGCGTAAGGAACGCCTGGATGGCATCGCGGCCTTGCAGGAACTCGGCGCGGTTGCGCCAACGGCTGTCCGCCGTATAGGCGAGCGCCACCCGCGCCGGATCGCGCGAGTTCCAGGCATCCTCGGCCATGCGCGCTTTCTGGGCTGACGTCTCGGCGGTGAAGGGCGGAAGCGGCGGGCGGCTCTCAGACATGGGATTTCCTCTGCGGCATGAAGGGTGGGGACCGGCGGGCACCGCCGCTCCTATCCGGATTCAGGCAGCATTGCGGGCGGAAACAACCGGAAAATCGATCTCGGTCTGGGCAACTTCATTGATATAGTTGGTCCAGGCGTTCAGGGCGACATGCTGGACAATCTCGATGATCTCTCCGTCGTCATAGCCCGCGAGCCTGACAGCGGCGATATCCTCCTGGGCGATATGTCCGCGGCTTTGCGCAACCCGGGCTGCAAAACGCACCGCCGCGGCTGCCTTGGGGTCCATGGAGCCGCCATGGCGATTGGCCATCATCTCGGCATCGTCAAGGCTTGCGAGCGTCTTGCCGAGATAGGTGTGCGCGCACAGACAGTAGTTGCAGCCATTGATCTCGGCGATCGCCAGCGCGACGCGCTCGCGTGTCGGCGCCGGAAGCCGGCCCTTGGCCAGCGCGCCCATCATGCCGAGATAGCCTTCCAGCGCCGCCGGACTGTTGGCGACCATCGAAACAGGTTCGGCACGACACCAAGCTGTTTTTCCACCACTTGCAGCATGGGCTGCGCGGCGGCGGGAGCGGCAGCGATGGACGAAGGCGTAGCGATGCGGGGCATAGAGATTTCCTGGTTGAGGTGTGCCCCCGTTATATGCAGCCTTCCATGTTGCGGATGTAGATGCCATATTTGCAACCAACCCTTCCATTTTCTGGAAGAAATGATGGATCGTCTCGAAGCCATGTCCCTTTTCGTCGCGGCGGCGGCGGGCGGCAGCCTTTCCGCCGCCCCGCGCCATTCGGACGTTCCCTTGGCAACAGTCAGCCGCAAGGTCTCCGAACTGGAGCGGTACCTGAAGACACGCCTGTTGAACCGCTCGACGCGGCGGCTGACACTGACCGACGCCGGCCATGCCTATCTCGCTGCCTGCCGCCGCATCCTCGACCAGGTCGGCGACGCCGAACGCACCGCCGGCGGCGAATACAGCGCCCCGACAGGGGAATTGATCATCACCGCGCCGATCGTCTTCGGCCGTCTTCACGTGCTGCCGGTCGTCACCGACTTCCTCGCCGCCTATCCCCTGGTGGATATCCGCCTGACGCTCGGCGACAGGATAAGCCAGTTGGCCGAGGATCATATCGACCTCGCCGTCCGTATCGGCAGGCTGCCGGATTCGCGCATGGTCGCCATCAGGGTCGGTTCGATCGGTCATGTTGTCTGCGCAAGCCCTGCCTATCTGGCAGGACGCGGCATTCCAGAAACTCCGGGAGATCTCGAGGCGCACAGCTGCATTACCTTCGAGGGCCTTGGCTCGCTCGCCACCTGGACCTTCACCGTGGACAAGGCTGATTTTGTCGTGCCGGTCCGATCAAGGCTCCGGGTCAACACCGCCGAGGCGGCGATTGATGCGGCGATCGCCGGTGTCGGAGTGACACGGGTGCTTTCCTACCAGATTGTCGCCGCCGCACGCTCGGGAACACTGCGCCCCGTGCTCAGGGATTTCGAACCCGAGCCTTGGCCGGTAAACCTGGTGCATGCGGGCCAGGGCCGGCTGCCGGTGAAACTGCGCGCCTTCCTCGACTTCGCCGCCCCCCGCCTGAGGGAACGCCTGGCGCAGGCGACCTGGTAGGACGGACAGTATCGCACCGTTCCTTTTTCTCCGCGCTTGGTGTAACCAACGCACACTTCCTCACCGGACCTCCCCCATGCTCTATGTCAGATCGCTGGCGTTCAATTTCGTCTTCTACGTCAATCTGATCGTCCAGATGATCCTCTGGACCCCGTACTATTTCCTGTCGCCCCGCCACCGCGCCTGGTTCGTGCCGAAATTCTGGTCGCGCACCTCGATGTGGCTCTATGACAAGATCGCCGGCACCAAAAACGACATCACCGGGCAGGAAAACCTGCCCGAGGGTTCCTTCATCCTGGCGCCCAAGCACCAGTCTTTCTGGGACGCCATCGCCTTCTTCCCCTTCCTCCAGGACCCGCTCTACATCCTCAAGCGCGAGCTGACCTGGATCCCCTTCTTCGGCTGGTACATCTTGAAGATGCGGATGATCCCGGTGCATCGCGGCAGCCGCTCCAAGGCCTTGAAGGCGGTGGTCGCGGCGACCAAGGAAGAAATGGCGCGCAACCCGCGCCAGCTGATCATCTATCCCGAGGGCACGCGCCGGGCGCCGGGCGACGAGCCGGCCTACAAATACGGCATCGTCGAAATCTATTCGCAGCTTGGCGTTCCGGTCGTGCCGGTCGCCCATGTCGCTGGCCTCTATTGGCCGCGCCGCAAGTTCCTGCGCTATCCCGGCACCGTCAAGGCGCGCTTCCTGCCGCCTATACCGCCTGGCCTGGGCAAGGACGAGTTCATGGCGCGGCTGATCGGTGAGACCGAGGCTGCCTGCGACCAGCTTCTCCTCGAGGCATCCCGCGCATCAAACCCGCCGGCCCTGCCGCCAACGGCGGTGAAGCGGCTTCGGGAGCTCGGCGCGAAGGCCTGAAGCCTCCTGACCACCGGCCGTCAGCCGTACACCGCCAGCGTGGTCAGCACCAGCGTCGCAACCTCAGGCGCTGGCTTTGTCGAGTTCGGCCATGTCGTCCGCGGACAGCTTCAGCGACGCCGCGCGGATCAGGCTGTCCATCTGCTCAGGCTTGGTCGCGCTGGCGATCGGCGCGGTGATGCCGGGCCGCGCGATAACCCAAGCAAGCGCCACTTCCGCCTGTTTGGCCGAATGCCTGGCCGACACCGCGTCCAGCGCCGCCAGGATGCGCATGCCACGCGCATTGAGGTAGTCTTTCACCCCGCCGCCGCGCTCGCTTTGGCCGAGATCGGCCTCGCTGCGGTACTTGCCGCTGAGAAAGCCCTTGGCCAAGCTGAAATAGGTGATGACGCCGATATTCTCCGCCACGCAGAGATCGCGCAGCGGGCCATCGAAGGAGGAGCGGTCATAGAGATTGTATTCCGGCTGCAGCACCTCATAGCGCGGCAGGCCGCGCAGGCTTGCCACGTCAAGTGCCGCGCGCAACTGGCCGGCGTCGAGGTTGGAACAGCCGGCATAGCGGATCTTGCCCTTGGCGAGCAGTTTCTCATAGGCGCCGAGGGTTTCCTCATAGGGCGTGGTCGGATCCGGCCAGTGCGACAGGTAAAGGTCGATGAATTCGGTCTGCAGCCGCTTCAGCGATGCATCGACAGCCTTTTCGATATAGGCGGCCGACAGGTCCTTGTGGCCCTGCCCCATGTCTGAGCCGACCTTGGTGACCACCACGACCTTGTCGCGATTGCCACGATCCTTCATCCATTTGCCGATGATGGTTTCCGATTCACCGCCCTTGTTGCCGGGAACCCAGCGCGAATAGGCGTCGGCCGTGTCGATGGCATTGAGGCCAGCACCGACAAAGCGATCGAGCAGATCGAAAGAAGTCTTCTCGTCGGCGGTCCAGCCGAAGACATTGCCACCCAGAACCAGCGGCGCGATGGAAAGGTCGGTGCGACCGAGACGGCGTTTCTGCAAGACGGATCTCCGTGGTGATTGGGACCGGGCGGATGCCGCCCGCTGGCTGGGTTCGGAGCCTAACCTAGGTCTTGCCGCATCGAGGTCAAAGGCCTGGCCACCCTTTTCCGCGGAGCCAGCGCTTCACAAAGTCGCTATCCGGTGCGCCACATCCTCCAGCCAGTGGTCGCGAATCTCGAGCGGTTCCAGATGCTTCAGCGTGCTCAGCACATAATCCTCGTTGTCGCCGGATCGGCCGACCGCGCCGCGCACCACGGCCGCCGCATCCGCCGCGTCCAGCGCGCCCGCATATTGCTCATGCTTGCGGTCGACGATGTAGGCCACGGCTTCCACCGTGCCACCGCCGTCGAGGCGAACCTTGAGCATCCGCTCGACATAGACGCTGGTGACGAGTTCGCGCTCGCGCAGATAGGCAATGACCTCGTCGCGCAATTCGCCAGGGACGCGGTACGCAAGGCCGACGCAGGAGCCGCCATGGTCGAGGCCAAGCACCAGTCCGGGCCGCTGGCGCGTGCCGCGATGCACGAAGGAATAGACGCAGAGCGAGCGGCGATAGCCATGCAGGCGGGCGCGTCGTGTCTCGACATGAGCGAAACCCGGCCGCCAGATCAGCGAACCGTAGCCGAACACCCAAAAATCGCCCATATCACCGCGCCTGATTGCAAAAAGAATGGCAGCACCGCACCGGTAACCGGTGTTTTTTCCATCCGTCTCTGTCTACCTAGTGTTCGGAACCTGAGAATCCGTCCACACCATCCATGCGTTAATGAGAGCCAAAGCATGACGTCAAGTGACGAACGCCAACCGGGTAACCGTCGCCGCCTGTGGTGGCTTGCCGCGTTCATCCTCGTGCTGTTCGCCATTTACAGCGCCGGCTGGTTCTATCTGGCC
The DNA here is from genome assembly GCF_020164995.1 of Mesorhizobium sp. CO1-1-11. NCBI lineage: Bacteria > Pseudomonadati > Pseudomonadota > Alphaproteobacteria > Hyphomicrobiales > Phyllobacteriaceae > Mesorhizobium > Mesorhizobium sp. CO1-1-11. The sequence goes on along the minus strand of NZ_JAIUHE010000019.1, from coordinate 41,343 downwards.
AACAGGGTCCGGTCCGAGGCCGACAAGGCGGTTGCCACGCTCAACAAGAGCGGCATCGAGGCCGGTTGCGCCAACCTCCAGGTCGGTGGCTATCCACTGAGCTTTGCCGTCTCTTGCGACAACCTCGCCTACGAGGACGACGCCAAGAGCATTGCCGCCTCGGCCGGCTCCTTCAACGCCGTCGCCCAGATCGTCCAGCCCTTGTCGCCTGTTGCCAATCTACGCGGTCCGCTCCGGACCTCGGTCCCCGGCATGATGCCGCTCTGGATCGACTGGGACAATCTGCAGGCCAACGTCAAATTGTGGTACCCGCTGCCCCGGCGTGTAGCGCTGCAGGCCGAGGGCCTGTCGGGCCAGACCGACCCGGCCGACGACACCGATCCGGTGGAACTGTTCAGTGCCGGCAAGGCGTCAGGCCAATTGCAGCCCAACAACGGCGATCTCGATTATGTCGGCAGCTTTGGCGATCTCGAGATCGATGCCGACGCGATCGGCGGGCGGGTGTTGCCGGCGCTCGATGCCAGCGGCGACGTGACACTGAAGAACGGCGTGGCGCTGATCGGCACGCAGGTGAAAAGCCTGCGCGGCCAGCGGATCGAAATCCGCAACCTCGATCTGTCGTCCGGCACGGCGCGCGTCACCGTTTCCGGGCCGCTGTCAGTCGATGCCGAGGGTCTCGTCGACGCCGACCTGATGATCAGGATCAAGGATCCCAAGGCGGTGGCATCTATTCTTGCCGGCGCCATACCCGAGCAGAAGAATGCGATCGAGCAGGGTTTTGGCGCCCTGGCGCTGCTTGGCAGCGAACCGTCCATGCCGCTGAAAGTGGTCAAGGGCAAGGCTTCCCTCGGCTTCATTCCGCTGGGCAAGATCAAGCCGGTCAACTAACGGATGGCGGGGCCGGCAAAGCTGCTGAGCGTCGGCGCACTGACGCTTGACACCATTCTTCGTGTCGAATCACTGCCCACGCATCAGGGAAAATTCATCGCCTCGGACGGCATCCAGATCGCCTCGGGCATGGCGACGAGCGCGGCCTGCGCCGCGCATCGCCTGGGTGCCGAGGTGTCGCTATGGGCTAGCGCCGGCGACGATCCGGTCGGCGATCTGCTGATTGCCGGGATAGAGGCCGAGGGCGTCGATTGCAGCCATGTACGCCGCGTCAGCGGCGCCCGCTCGGCACTGGCCTCGATCCTGGTCGATGCGCATGGCGAGCGGATCATCGTGCCTTTCTACGACGCGCGCGCGCAGGCCGATCCCGAGGTTTTGCCGTTCACCGACATAACGGCATTCGACGCCGTACTGGCCGACGTGCGCTGGCCGGGCGCCGCGGCGCTTGCCTTAAGGCGGCGCGCGCCGCCGGCCGCCCAGCCATACTCGATGCCGATACCGCGCCCCTGGCGGTACTGGAGCGATTATTGCCGCTCGCCTCGCACATCGTCGCCTCGGAGCCGGCGGTCCGCATCATATGCGGCCACGCGCTGGATCTGGAGACCGCCTGCACCGATTTGGCGTCCCGCACCGATGCGTTCGTCGCGGTCACCGGCGGCGCGGCGGGTACCTGGTGGTTCGACCGAAGCGCCGGATCATCCCGCCATGTCGAGGCACCGAGGGTCAAGGCGGTCGACACGCTGGCCGCCGGCGATGTCTTTCATGGCGCCTTTGCCGTCGGGCTGGCGGAAGCCATGGCGGTCGAGCACGCACTGCGCTTTGCCAGCGCGGCCGCCGCGCTCAAGTGCCTGCGCTTCGGCGGCCGGCTGGGCGCGCCGGATCGGGCGGAGACGCTCGCCATGATGGCAACCGCCTGGCCGGTTGAAATCACCTAGCTCTTTGCCGGATGCTCGACCGCCTGGCGGCCAAAATCGGGCGCGTCGATATCCTGGCCCGCCTCGATGATCGAGCGGCGCACGGCGCGGGTGCGGGTGAACAGGTCGAAGAGCTTGTCGCCGTCGCCCCAGCGGATGGCGCGCTGCAGGAACGCCAGGTCTTCCGAGAACCGCGCCAACATTTCCAGGATGGCATCCTTGTTGTGCAGGCACACGTCCCGCCACATGGTCGGATCGGAGGCAGCCAGACGCGTGAAATCGCGAAAACCGGAGGCGGAATATTTGATCACTTCCGTCTTGGTCACCGATTCCAGATCGTCGGCGGTGCCGACGATGTTGTAGGCGATGATGTGCGGCAGATGCGAGACGATGGCCAGCGTCATGTCGTGATGCTGCGGGTCCATCGTGTCGATGTTGGCGCCGCAGCGGCGCCAGAATTCCGACAGCCGTTCCAGCGCTTCCGGATCGGTGCCCGGCACCGGCGTGAAGATGCACCAGCGGTTGTCGAACAGGTCGGCAAACCCGGCATCCGGGCCGGATTTTTCGGTGCCCGCCAGCGGATGGCCAGGAATGAAATGGACGCCTTCAGGCACATGCGGCTGCATCTGCGCGATGACCGAGGCCTTGGTCGAGCCGACATCGGTGAGGATCGCCCCCTTTTTCAGCGCCGGCGCGATTTCCTCCGCTACAGCGCCGGATGAGCCGACCGGCACCGAGACAACGACCAGATCGGCATCACGCACCGCGTCCCCGGCATCGATGGTGTAGGAATCGCCAAGGCCCAGTTCCTCGGCTCGCTTGAGCGTTGCCGCACTGCGCGTCGAGATGGCGACATGGCGAGCCAAGCCCTCGCGTCGGATGACGCGGGCCAGAGACGAGCCGATCAGGCCGATACCGACCAGCGCGATCTTTTCGAACATCGGTGATGCCATGGTGTTCCAGCTCTTTAGACGTTCTAGCTTTTCAGGAATGTCGTGAGCGCGGCGACAACGCCGCGATTGGCCTCTTCAGTGCCGACGGTCATGCGAAGCGCGTTGGGAAAGCCGTAACCTGAAACGCGCCGCAGAATATAGCCGCGCGCGCTCAGATAATCGTCAGCCGCCGCCGCGGAATGCTTCTGATCGTCGGGAAAATGAATGAGCAGGAAATTGCCGACGCTCGGCGTCACGCGCAGCCCGAGCCCGGTCATTTCGCCGCTCAGCCAGGTGAGCCAGGTCTCGTTATGCGCCACGCTGCGCTCGACATGGGCACGGTCGCGGATCGCGGCGATGCCAGCCTCGATCGCAGTCGCATTGACGTTGAAGGGGCCGCGTACACGATTGATGGCGTCGACGATATGCAGGGGACCATACATCCAGCCGATGCGCGCGCCGCCGAGCCCGATCTTGGAGAAGGTGCGGGTCATCACCACGTTCTCGGCGCTGCCGGCCAGCTCGATGCCGGCTTCGTAGTCGTTGCGGCGGACATATTCGGCGTAGGCCGCGTCGAGCACCAGGAGCACGTTTCCCGGCAGTCCGGCATGAAGGCGGCGCACCTCCTGGAACGGCACATAGGTGCCGGTCGGGTTGTTGGGATTGGCCAGGAACACGATTTTCGTGCGCGGCGTGACGGCCGCCAGCATCGCGTCGATGTCGGCGCGCTCGTCGGTCTCCTTGACCACGACCGGGGTGGCACCTGCCGACTGGATGTAGATCTTGTAGACCATGAAGGCGTGTTCGGTGAACATAGCCTCGTCGCCGGGCGCGAGATAGGTCTGCGCCAACAGGCCGAGGATCTCGTCCGACCCGTTGGAGCAGATGATGTTTTGCGCGTTGAGGCCATGCACCTCGGCGATAGCCTCGCGCAACCGCTTGGCGCTGCCGTCGGGATAGATGTCGAGTTTGCCGGCGACCTCGCGCGCGGCCTCGATCGCCTTCGGCGAAGGCCCAAGCGGATTCTCGTTCGACGACAGCTTGTAGACCTTGGCCACACCGGCGGCCGCCGAGCTTTTGCCGGGCACATAGGCCTCTATGTCCATGATGCCCGCGCGCGGAGTTGGACGTGCCTGATCCGGTGTCTGGTTCATATCTTGCAAAATCCGTCGAAAACGCCTCCATCCGGAGGCCGCTGCGGAAATACAAGCCATGGCACGCAATGTCGAGAGGTGGCAGTGGTGCCAGCCGCCGCCATTGACGGCGAGGCAGGCGGGTTCTAAAAAGACGATGACAGTTCCGTGGTGATTTGGCCGGTCGGCTTGCAGCCACGTTAAACAATTCGCTAAAGGGCCGTTTGCGTGACGTAACCGGCTTTGCGAAGGCAATGCCGGTTTTTTGTTGTCCGCGACCGGCCGGACGGACGCATCGGCGGCGGAGATCGGCAACGATTTCCACGAGCGCACGGTGCAGCAAGAGAGACGTGATGGCCGCTCTGCGTGCAGGAAAGACCAACAACGAGGCCGACCAACCGTCGAGCCCGGTGTTGCGTTTCGGACCCGACAAGCCGCTCAAGCTCGACGCCGGCACGCTGCTGTCGCCGTTCCAGATCGCCTACCAGACCTATGGCACGCTGAACGATGCCCGCTCCAATGCCATCCTCGTCTGCCACGCGCTGACCGGCGACCAGCATGTCGCCAGCACCAATCCGGTAACCGGCAAGCCCGGTTGGTGGGAAGTGCTGATCGGACCGGGCAGGATCATCGATACCAGCCGTTTCTTCGTCATCTGCTCCAATGTCATCGGCGGCTGCTTGGGTTCCACCGGTCCGGCCTCTACCAACCCGGCCACGGGTAAACCCTATGGCCTCGACCTGCCGGTCATCACCATCCGCGACATGGTGCGCGCGCAGCAGATGCTGATCGACCATTTCGGCATCGAGAAACTGTTCTGCGTGCTCGGCGGCTCGATGGGCGGCATGCAGGTTCTGGAATGGGCGTCGAGCTATCCCGAGCGCGTGTTCTCGGCGCTGCCGATCGCCACCGGGGCGCGCCATTCGTCACAGAACATCGCCTTCCACGAAGTCGGGAGGCAGGCCGTGATGGCGGATCCGGACTGGCATGGCGGCAAATATTTCGAACACGGCAAGCGCCCGGAGAAAGGGCTGGCGGTGGCGCGCATGGCCGCCCACATCACCTATCTGTCCGAAGCCGCCCTGCACCGCAAATTCGGACGCAATTTGCAGGACCGCGAAGCGCTGACCTTCGGCTTCGATGCCGACTTCCAGATCGAGAGCTATCTGCGCCACCAGGGCATGACCTTCGTCGACCGCTTCGATGCCAACTCCTATCTCTACATGACGCGGTCGATGGATTATTTCGACCTCGCCGCCGATCATGGCGGCCGGCTGGCCGACGCCTTCGCCGGCACGAAAACCCGCTTTTGCCTGGTGTCCTTCACATCGGACTGGCTGTTCCCGACAGAAGAGAGCCGCTCCATCGTCCACGCACTCAACGCCGCCGGCGCCTCGGTATCCTTCGTCGAGATCGAGACCGATCGCGGCCACGACGCCTTCCTGCTCGACGAGCCGGAACTGTTTGCCGCCATCAACGGCTTCATCGGCTCGGCCGCGCGCGCCAGGGGGCTCAGCGCATGACCCCGAAAAGTTGCAGACGTTCGGATCAAGGTCATGCGCCAAACAGGACGGCGAAGCCATGACCCCGAAAAGTTGCAGACGTTTCGGACCAAGGTCACGCGCCGTCCACCAGGCGAAGCCATGAGCGTCAACGGCAGCCAACGCGTCGACCTCGAGGTCGTCGCCAACCTCATCCCGCCGCAATCGCGTGTGCTCGACGTCGGCTCGGGCGACGGCTCATTGCTCGAATTGCTGCAGGACACCAAGCAGGTCGACGGTCGCGGACTCGAGCTGTCGCAGCGTGGCGTCAACGAATGCGTGGCGCGCGGTCTCAGTGTCATCCAGGGCGACGCCGACACCGATCTCGAATTCTATCCCGACAAGGGCTTTGACTTCGTTGTCCTGTCGCAGACCCTGCAGGCCACCCGCAACCCGAAGCTGGTGCTCGACGAGCTGCTCAGGATCGGCAACCGGGCAATCGTGTCTTTCCCCAATTTCGGTCACTGGCGGGTGCGCCTGTCGCTGTTCGTCAAGGGCCGCATGCCTGTGACCAGCGACCTGCCCTATTCCTGGTACGACACGCCCAACATCCACTTCTGCACGATCCGAGACTTCGTCAATTTGTGCGAAGAGCTTGGCGCGACAGTGGAGAAGGCGACCGCGCTCGACGCCAACGGCCAGAAGATCGGCCTGTCGATGCCATGGTGGTTCTGGAATTTCTTTGGCCAACAAGCAGTGTTCCTGCTGAAGCGATAATGAAATGGGCGACGCCCGCAGGCGCGACTGCCAATCCTTGAGGGTGGCCGCGCGTCTTTCAGCGGGTGCGAAAGTGTTGCAGTTGAAGCGCCATGAGCTGGAATTCATCATGCCTGGTCGGTCGAACGACGGCACGACGGGGTGACATGGCAGGTTGTTTTTTGTAGCGTCGCACCGAATCCGATGAGGCCCATCCAGGGGGAAGTCCGATCCATTTAGCCATCCCGATGATCAAAGGACCTGGCGCGAAGGGTGTTTACGCGCTGGAGGCGGCCGACGTGATATGATCGGGAAGACCGAACAGGCTCCCCTCATCACGGTGATCACGCCGACTCACAACCGGCGCGAAACGGTGCTCCGCGCCGTCGAAAGCGTGCTTTCCCAGAGCATGCCGCGATTTGAACATATCGTCGTCGACGATGGTTCGACGGACGGGACCGAGGCGGCGCTCGCCCGCATCCATGACCCCCGGCTGATCTATGTCGGCGCGAAGTGGCGCGGCGCCAATGCCGCCAGGAATGCCGGCATCGAGCTAGCCCGGGCGCCCGTGGTGACTTTTCTTGATTCGGACGATCTCTTCCTGCCACACCGGCTCGAACGGACGCTGGCATGGTTCGACGACAATCCAGCGCTCGAAGTCCTGCTCTCCTCATATGTCTCGGTGAAGGGTGGCCGCGGCACCGCCTGCGTCAACCGCGGCGCTTTCCTGAACCCGCCAATGCTGGAGCGGGCGGTGGTTGCGCAGACGGCCTTCATAGCCGGATCGGCTATAACGGCCAGGCGCGAGGCTTTGCTGGCCATCGGCGGCTATGACAGCGACATTCCCCGGATGCAGGACCGCGAGCTTCTGCTGCGCTTCGCACAGCGCTTCGGCGCGCAATTATCGGAAGATATCGACTGGACGAAGCACAATTCGCAGAATTCGATTTCAGGCCGCAGGGACGGCTATGTCGAAGCCTACGCGATCCTGATGAGTAAGCATCCGCACATCGCTCGCTCCTACCCCCATGTCCCTCCCTTTATGATCACGCGGCAGATCATCGCCGATATTCTCCGGGGGCGAATACCACAGGCATTTGCGGGATACATGGCCAACCGCTCTTCTGACGCGCTTGGTTATTCATTGCCGGAACTGATCAACGGTTATCTCCACGGCCGCCGCTGGCGGCGCGACCTCTACGACGAAGTTCGTGGCAAGTTTGGAATTCCACCGGCCTGACCGGCGACAGCTCAGCGATCGAGCACGGCGCGTTGCAGGGCGCATTCCTTCTCGTCCCGCAGCGAGATGCCGACCGCAGGGCCTTGGCGGCCAGGCAACGGGCCGCAACGGGGGAAAAACTGCTACTTCCTGTGGTGGAGGCTTGCCGCGGCTGGCGGCGGCTCGATGGCACCCGCCCTGACGTGGGCAGGTTTCAGCGCGGGCGCGTCGGAATCCTTAACGATCGTCAGGGAACGCGGGAAGAACTGATTGTTGTGCTGGCCGCGCCCGATGTTGATGATCGCGGCGCCGGGCAGGCGCTTCTCCAGCAGCGACAGCACGCGCCGCAGCGAGGGTCCGTCGAACGCATCCATGGCTTCGTCGATGATCACCCATTTTGGCTGTCGCAAGGCGAGCCTGGCCACGCCCAGCAATCGCTGTTCGTCATCGCCCAACTCATGGTCCCAGCGTCCGACGCGGTCGAGCGACGACGACAGCCGTCCAAGACCGACCTCGGCAAGCACCGCTGAAATGTCGGCGTCGTTCGCCGGCGCATGCCCGTTCGGGTGATTGAGGACCTCGCGCAGCGTGCCGGCCGGCAAATAGGGCACACGCGGCACGAAGATGATGGTTTCCCCCGCCGGCAGGCCGATCCGCCCGCTGCCCCACGGCCACAGCCCGGCAATGGCGCGGAAGAACAGCGTCTTGCCGGCGCCCGGTTCACCGGTGATCATGACGCGCTCGCCGGCATGGATTTCGACATGCTGGTCGGCGAGCTTGGTGCATCCGTCCGGCGATGCCACCTGAAGCTTCTCGAACGTCAGGTTGCCATTGGCGTTGTCGGCGAATTCGATGCGCTTCTCCTTGTCGTGCAGCACATCGGTTTCATCGAGCGCGATGCGGAAGTCGGCGACACGCATCAGCGTGGCGCGCCAGTCGGCAATGCTGCCGATGTTGTTGATGAACCAACGCAGGGAGGAGTGGACCTGGTTGAAGGCCCCGACCGCCATCATCAGCCCGCCAAAGCTGATATCCCCCGAGAAATAGACCGGCGAGGCGACCAGGATCGGCGCCACGACCGTGATCCAGCCATAGGTATCGGTTACCCAGGACAGATTGATCTGGGCGGTGTAGATGCGCCGCATGGCGCCCAGCACCGTGCCGAGGTCGAGTTGCAGCCGTCGCTTGGCGTCATCCTCCCCACGGTACAGCGCGATGGCATCGACATTCTCGTTGACGCGCACCATCGAGGAGCGCAGCTCCGCTTCGCGCGTATAGCGGTCGCTGTTGAGGCTGATGAGCGGCCGCCCGACCAGCCAGCTCAGCCACGAGGCGGTACCGGCATAGAGGAACGCGGCCCAAACCATGTAGCCCGGTATCGCCAGCGACCAGCCGTTGACGTGGAAGACGAAGCCCGAAGACAGTTCCCACAGCACACCGACAAAGGACACGAGCAGGATGAACGACTGCAGCAGGCCGACACCAAGATCCGTCGACAGGTCCGAGAGATGCGCGGCATCCTGTTGCATGCGCTGGTCGGGATTGACGCCAATGGCGCCGGCATTGGCCAGCCGGAAGGCGCGCGCCGGCCGCATCCATTGGTCGATCAGGTCCAGCGTCAGCGCCTCGCGCAACTTCAGCCGGATCATCTGGTTGAGCCAGGTCTGGCCGATATTGAGCACCAGCAGTCCGCCCGCGATCATCGCAAAGACCATCAGCTGATGCAGGAAGGCCGCCATGTCGCGGCGCGCGAGGGCATCGTAGAAAGGCTGGTTCCAGCGGTTGAGCAAGACCTGGCCGATCGACGTCGCGATAATGACGCCCATGATGCCGAGCGACGTCCACAGCAACCACTTGCGAACCGGTGATCCGATCAGCGCCCGCTTGATCGTCACCACCTGATCGCGCAGGCTGCTGGCGACGGCGACCGGCTGAATGGTGGCCTGATTGTCCAATTGATCAGCCATGGCCGAGGTCCTTGCGTTCAGTAGCGAAGCTGAAACCGGATGAAGGGAGCCGACGGCGGCAGCCCCTCAACCACTCCGCGAGCCCAGCACGACAGATAGGTCGGAAAGACGCGGCGCGATGCAAGTTTCCATCGCGATCACGAAGGTGTCACTTGCCGGGGCGATGCCACACCCCTTGCCTCGGCCCGCCGGCCGAGCCGTGTCGCGCCATGCGGCGACAGCACCGGCACGAAGACGCGGCGGGACGCACGCTGGGCCACCGGCACGCCTTGATAGAGCCGTTTCTGCGCTTCGACGACAATGACGCCGGAAAAGATCGGCCACAGCCTCCGGCCGGCGCGCTCCAGCACATTGTGGAAGCGCATCATGAAACGCCGCCGCGATGGCGGGAAGAACAGCGCATCCGACCAGGCGGCGGGCGTGAAATTCGCCTCACGCAGCAATTCGGTGAGCTGCCCGCGTGAGAAGGGCCGCCCATTGCCGAACGGCGTATGTTCGAAGCGCGCCCAGACACCGCGCCGGTTTGGCACGACGATGACGACGCGCCCGGCCGGCGACAGCACCCGCCAGATCTCGTTCAGCGTTTCACGCGGGTTTTCGACGTGTTCGAGCGAATGGACGAGCAGCATGCGGTCGATGCAGGAATCGACCAGTGGCAGTTCCTCGTCGAACACCAGGGCCGTCGCCGTTGGCCCGGCCGCCGGCCAGACCACGGCGCCCTGGGTCGCCGGCATGAAGGCGAAGACCCGCTCGGCGTCGGTGCCGAAGCGTTCCAGCCAGGGCAAGGTATAGCCCAGGCCGACCAGCCGCTCATTGGGCACCGCGGCCCATATCGACGACAGCGCCATGGTGATCGAGCGCTCGGCGAACCGGCCGAGCGTTGTCGAATAGAAGGAACGAAGGTCGACGATGTCGGAATGCATGTCAGGGATGTAGCCGTGATGTCAGCCGGATTCAACAAAAGGCCAAAGCGGCCGGCACGGCGGATGTCAATTTGACATCCCAGGATAACATTCGCTTTGCTTGTCAACCGGGATGACATTCGCTTTCTCATCCGGGATGACATTCACGCAGCGGCGCCCTATGTCTGCGGCGGCAAATGGAGAAATGCGATGCCGGTCGAAATCGAACAGTTCATGTGCCGCACCGACAATTTCGGCGTGCTGGTGCATGACCCCGAAAGCGGCCAGACCGCGATTATCGACGCGCCCGAGGAAGCGCCGATCCTGGCCGCGATCAAGCGCACCGGCTGGACGCCGACGATGATCCTGACCACGCATCATCATATGGATCACGTCGAGGCCAATCTGGCGCTCAAGGAGCGCTTCAAGCTGCGCATCGTCGGCCCGGAGGCGGAAAAGGCCAAGATCCCCGGCATCGATGAAACCGTCGAAGAAGGCTCCGTCCTGCATCTCGGCCATGAGCGCATCGAAGTGATCGCCACGCCCGGGCATACCGCTGGCCATGTCTCCTACCATCTGCCGTTGTCGAAAGTGGCGTTCACCGCGGATACGTTGTTTGCGCTGGGTTGTGGACGGCTGTTCGAATGCAAGCCGCCGGTGATGTACGAATCGCTGCGGAAGCTCGCGGCCCTTCCCGCCGAGACGACAATCTATTGCGGCCACGAATACACGCTCGCCAATGCCCGTTTCGCGCTGAGCGTCGACCCCACCAATTCGGCGTTGAAGGAGCGCGCCGCGCGGATCGAGGCGCTGCGGGTCGACAACAAGCCGACGCTGCCGACGAGGATCGGCGAGGAACTGTCGACCAATCCCTTCCTGCGCTGGCACGATCCGGCAATCCGCAAGCATCTTGGCATGGAAAAGGCCGGGGATGCCGAGGTCTTCGCCGAGATCCGCAAGCGCAAGGACAATTTCTGATGCCAGCTTTCTGCCGATGACCAGTTCCGCGGAAATCATCGCAACACTCGCCCTGAAGCCGCATCCGGAAGGCGGCTGGTACGCGGAAACCTTTCGCGACGAAGCCGGCGGTGCGCGCGGCCATTCGACCGCCATCTATTTCCTGCTGGAACAGCATCAGGTTTCGGCCTGGCATCGGGTCAGGGACGCCGCCGAGCTTTGGCACTTTTATGCCGGCGCGCCTCTGGCGCTGTCGATGTGGGAAGAAAGCGGCGCCATTATCGAGCAGGTGCTCGGCATCGAGCTCGCGGCGGGTGAACGGCCGCAGATCGTCGTGCCGGCGGGCTGGTGGCAATCGGCGCGTACACTGGGCGAATGGACGCTGGTCGGCTGCACGGTGGCGCCGGGTTTTGATTTCGCCGCCTTCGAACTGGCCGAGCCGGGCTGGCAGCCGAAGCCGATTTAGCCCAGCAGGAATCCCAGCGTGATCGCCAGTTGGGCGGCGTAGTACAGAACCCACACGGTGAAACGCATCCAGGCGCGATGCTGCGAGACGGCGGCCACTAAAAATTTCTCCATGGCGAGCAGCCCGTCCGATGCCATGAACAGCACGGCGCCACCGATCACCCAGACATTGCTTGTCGTTAGCGCCGACATGCCCATCGCCAGGATCGCCACGACATAGACGGCAATCGGTATATGTAAGCCGGGACCAACGCGGGGCCAAAGCGCCGCCAGCATGACGATCGCGAACACCGCCATGGCCAGCGCGATCGCGCTGCGCCAGGGCTCGGCGCCAAGCAACTCCAATCCGGCACCGCTGCGCAGCAACAACGCGACATAGACGATGTGGGCGACGAGAAAACTGGCCAGTCCACCCAGAAAGGCTTTTTCGCCGTCGCGCGACAAGAAGGCATCGCCAATGGCGCTCAGCGCAAGGGCGGCGACCAGCAGCAGCGGCCCGCTTTGTATTGCGGCGAGTACGGCGAGCATCGCAACGGCAATTGTCTTTGCCGCCGAGCGGGCCAGCGTCGGCGGCATGCCAAGCGTGAAGGCATAGATCACCGCCGCCACCAGCGAAAAGATCAGCGTCGCATTGGCGTTGGCGTCGATGCCCCCAGCAAACGGCATCGTCATGCCCTGGCTTCGCCTTCGGATGCCCTGGCTCCGTCTTCGGATGCCCTGACTCCGCTCTCCGTGGCCGGCTTGCGCAGGAACAGCGATTTTGCCGCTAGCGCCGCGCCGCCGGTGATGAGCACACAGGCGGCCAGAATGCGCAGCGACGGTTCGGCGACGCCGGCCGCGATCAGCACCAGCGTCGACAGCAGCGGCGCCGCGTAACTCGCGGCACCCAGCACCTGGATGTTGCCGCGCTTGACACCGATGTCCCAGGCATAGAAGGCCGCGCCCACCGGCATCAGGCCGAGCCCGAGCACGGCCAGCCACTGGCCGGCGCCGTCAGGCAGAACCGTTTGTTCCAGCGCCAGGTGGCAGACGAGCGACAGCACGGCGGTTGCCGCGCAGAACCAGGTGACGATGCTGGTCGGCACCGACGGGAAACGTCGAGACAGCAAGGAATAGGACGACCATAGCAGGGCGCAGACGGCGGCCATGGCGTAACCGAAGGCGTAGCGCGCATCGAAAGCCAGGCCGCCGCCCTTGGTGACGATCAGCACGGTGCCGGCAAGGCCGAGCAGCGCGCCGACGACATGGTTCCAGGCCAGCTTCTCGCCCGGCATCAGCGCCGAGCCCAGCACGATCAGCAACGGCCAGAGATAGGCAATCAGGCTCGCCTCGACCGCCGGCGCGTTGCGCAGCGCGGTGAAGTAGAAGAAGTGGTAGCCGAAGAGGCCGGCAATGCCGATCACCCAGACCTGAGGAGGGATCTTTTGGCTCCTGTCGGTGGCCGGCATGAACAGTCGCGCGACAAACCCTACGCCTGTGCCGATCGAGAAGGTGATGGCCGACAACAGGAATGGCGGCACCTTGCCGGACGCATCCGTCAGCAACGCCAGCAATGCCCACATGGCGACCGCCGAAAAGCCGATCAGTGTTGCGCGCCTCATTTTGTCTCCAGTGGCGCGCCCGTTCTGTCCCCGGTGGCGTGCCTTATTGTACCGCTTCGAACCGTCTGGCGCTGATGGTCAAGGTGCCGATCTGCGTTCCGACCGTGGCGTGGATCGGCGCATATACGCCGGTTTGGCCGAGCGGTGCAAACGTCACCATCATGCGGCTTTTGTTCTTGAGATAATTGAGCGCCTTGCGGCCCTTGCGATAACCCGCCACCGGCTCGAAACCCATCTGGCAGGTGACGGTGTCGCCCTTGTAGCCCGGCACCGAGATCGTTCCTTTCGAGGCGTAGGTCAGCGTCAGGTCGGCGCGCATCTCACCATCGTAGAACTTGACCTTGCGGCCACAGACCTGGTCGAGGCTGTCGGCATGGATGACGGTCGCCGCCATCGGATCGAGCACCGATGCCAGGTCGCCGGCGCCGAGTGGCACCCAGGCCTTGGGATCGCGCTTGCCCGGAGCGGGGATAACCCGCGTCGAGGTCACGTTGCCATTGCTAAAGCGAATGTCGATCGAAGACGCCTTCTTGCCGGAAGTGTAGTCGGCCCGAAACGCCTGCGGCACCATTTTCTGGCCCGAAATCGTGCCTTTTGACGAGATCGTGCCCCGCGTGTCGTCGAACAGCTTGGCCAGACCCGCCGCCGAGACACTGCCTTCGATCGCGTAGGCACCGTTCTCATAATGGCTGGAAAAGGTCGATCTGGCGATCGAGAGACCAAGGAACGACACCGTGTATTCGCCCTTGAACGACTGCGGCGAGGCAGCGGACGCAGCGGTCGGCAAGGCGATGACAAGCGCGGCAACAAGCGCGTGAGACGAACGAGGCATGGCGGGATCGGATCCTTGGTTTCGGCCGGAGGCGGGCGTCTCCGGTCTGGCGTGTCCCTATGAGACCGCTTATACGGTGAAATCCGGCCTTAATATGAAAAGCCGGGCGCTTCCGTGCGGAAGCCGGAGCTTGACGACCCGGTGAAATGCAACTATGGAACGCCAACTTTTCCATAAGGCCGCCTGACCAGAACCGCGCGCCACCCGGCGCGGGTACAAAGGTTTGGCAGGCCCCGAGAGAACTGAAGGTTAGAACCATGTCCCGCACCTGCGAACTCACTGCCAAGGCAGTCCAGACCGGCAACAATGTGAGCCACGCCAACAACAAGACCAAGCGTCGCTTCCTGCCGAACCTCGTCAATGTGACGCTCATTTCGGAAGCGCTGAACCAGAATGTACGCCTGCGCATCTCGGCCAACGCGCTGCGTTCGGTCGAACATCGCGGCGGCCTCGATGCCTTCCTGGCCAAGGCCGACGTCAAGGAACTGTCGCAGCGCGCGCGTCTCTTGAAGAAGCAGATCGCCAAGAAGCTTGCCGAGCAGGTCGCTGCGTAACATCCAGATAAAGGCGGGGGACGACCGCCTGGCCAACCTCCTTGCTGGCCGCTGAGCATCGGATAGATCCGCAAGGTTCGACACTCCGATGCTCAATTACGAAGCGAGCGCTGCCTCGGCATGATGCTCCGCTGGTTCCATTACCCAGGATAAAAAAATGTCTTCTTTTTCGCGGTACCTGCCTTTCGTGGCTGCCATGGCGCTTGTCGTCGTGGCATCGAACATCCTCGTGCAGTTTCCCATGCAGGGAAACGTCGGCGGCCTGTCGCTCGCCGACGTTTTGACCTGGGGCGCTTTCACCTATCCCTTCTCTTTCCTGGTCACGGACCTCGCCAACCGCCGTTACGGGCCTGCCGTGGCGCGCCGGATCGTCTTTGTCGGCTTCATGACGGCGGTGGTCTGCTCGATCCTCGTCCCGCCCTTCCTGTTCCGCCATGGCCTGATCGAATTCGAGACATCAGCCGACCGGCTGGTGCGCATCGCGGCGGCTTCCGGAGCGGCGTTCCTGTCCGCACAATTGCTCGATGTGACCGTGTTCAACCGTTTGCGCCGGCAGAGCTGGTGGCGGGCGCCGATCGTCGGCACGCTGGTCGGATCGGTGTTCGACACCCTCGTGTTCTTCGGCGTCGCCTTTTCAGCCGCCTTTGCCTTCGTCGGCCCAAGCGACGGGTTTGCGCTGGAGAGCGCCCCATTGATGGGCGTGTTTCATGTCGACGCCATGCGCTGGGTGTCCTGGGCGCTCGGCGACCTCAGCGTGAAACTGATCATCGCTGTCGTGGCTCTGATCCCTTACCGGCTTCTCGCCGCCCGCTGGAGCCAGCCGGCCGTTGCCGCGGCCTAAGTCGTGATTCCCTGGATCCAGCTGCACTCCGCGAAAACGCCTGATGGCCAGCAGGAACTGCGGCTGAAACAGCGCGGTTCTGAATTCTCGATCATGCTCGGTACCAACGAGCTGATGAACAGCCGGCTGAGCGGCTCCGAGGAAGCGCTGGCAAAACTGTCCTGCCAGCGGATTGCGGGTCATCGTCGGCCGAGAATCCTGATCGGCGGGCTCGGCATGGGTTTTACGCTGCGCGCTGCCCTCGCCGAATTGGGCGACAATGCCGAGATCGTCGTCGCGGAGCTGGTGCCGGCCGTCGTCGCCTGGGCGCGCGGCCCGATGGCCGAGATTTTTGCCGGCTCGCTCGATGATCCCCGCGTCACCATCCACGAAACCGATGTCGGTCAGCTCGTACGGTCCGCACCCATTGCCTGGGACGCGATCCTGCTCGACGTCGACAATGGCCCCGAAGGCATCGTCCACAAGGGCAATGACGCGCTCTACAGCGTGGCTGGCCTCGCCGCCGCACGCACCGCCCTAAGACCGGGCGGCGTCCTGGCCGTATGGTCGCAAGGGCCGGATGCCGGCTTCACGCGGCGGTTGAAACAGGCAGGTTTCGCTGTCGAGGAAGTCAACACGCGCGCCAACGGCAAGCGCGGCGCGCGCCATGTCATCTGGATCGCCACCAACAGCTCGCGGTCCTGACCAGAGCAGCAGCGGTGTTTGGACCTGTCTGGACTTCTGGAGCTCCGCGCAACCGTTGGCTTGTCAGGGCAGGATTCTCGGAAATGGCCGACGCATAAAAAAATCGCCAATGAGCGTCGCGAAGGGGCTGCCCCTCAATCCTGGTGCAGAATGAATTCCAGATAGAGATTGCGCTGCAGGATCGAGTGGTTGTCGTCGGAGATCAGCGACACCATCAACGCGCCGTCATCCCGGCTCCAGACATCGAGCCCTTCCATATTGTCGATCTGGTAGCCCATGTCGGCTTGCAGCAGCACCGGCCCGTAGGCGACGGCGCCCTTCTCGACGCTCTCTCCATAAATGCGCCGCAGCCGCATCTTGAGGCCGCCCGCCATGGTGAAACTGCGCTCCAGCAGCAAGAGGTCGCCATCCGGCAGGAAGGCGCCGTCGGTGATGTCGAAATCGTCGTTGCGCTTGACAGTGAAGACGCCCCTATGCGGGCCTTCGATAATGGCGGCGTAGATGTTGCCTGATTTGTCGAGGCTCTTCTCCGAGACCACGACCAGGCCGCCTTCATGCTGACCATTGGCATTTGAATGGGTGACTGTCTCGAAGCCGCGGTTCTGCCGCAGCTCCCACGCCGGCACCAGGAAATCCAGCTGCCTGAATGGCGCCTTCATGTTGTCCGGGTCGATCCTGAACTGGGAGACGCGGTGGTTGCGCTCGAAACCGACGGTGGCAATACCGTCCTTGACCGCGAGGCCTTCGGCGTCGAGTTCCCATTTTTCGTCGATCGGCCGGCCGCTCTGGTTGGCCATCTGCTGCATGCGAAAATTCTGGATGCCGAGGGGGCGCCTGTCGGCGTCGCGGGCCACCGAACCGAAGAACCAGTAACCGGTGTCGGCAACACCGATGAAATCGCTGCCGGCTTTCAGAAACCGAAAGGCCGACAACGCGCCGAAATCGCGTGATGGCGAGGTCATTTCCAGCCCACCGACGAATTCGAGCGGACCGAATTGCTTGTCGGCGCGGCCAATGTGGAATTCGGTGATCGGGCGTGCCGAGACGGCGACAGGTTCAACTGGAGCCGAGCCGGCCGAACCTGCCGGAGCCACACCGGCGAGCAGGACGATGGCGGCGAAAAGCGTTTGCCTAAACCCGCCTCGCGAAAAGATCATCCGGCGCGCCGCATGCCGCCGCGACGCGTATCCTTCGCGCTTTCCTCGGCAAACAGCGAAGCCAGCTGCTCGGTCATGGCGCCGGCCAGTTCCTCGGCATCGACGATGGTGACGGCGCGCCTGTAGTAGCGCGTGACGTCATGGCCTATGCCGATGGCCAGCAGCTCGACCGGTGAGCGCGTCTCGATCAATTCGATGACGGCGCGCAGATGCCGCTCGAGATAATTGCCCGGATTGACCGACAGCGTGGAATCGTCGACCGGCGCGCCGTCCGAGATCATCATCAGGATCTTGCGCTGTTCGGGCCGGGCAATCAGCCGGTTGTGGGCCCACAGCAGCGCCTCGCCGTCGATATTCTCCTTGAGCAGGCCTTCACGCATCATCAGGCCAAGGTTGCGGCGTGCCCGCCGCCATGGATGATCGGCGGATTTGTAGATGATATGACGCAGATCGTTGAGGCGGCCGGGGTTCGGCGGCTTGCCGTCCTTCAGCCACTTCTCGCGCGCCTGTCCGCCCTTCCAGGCCCGCGTGGTGAAGCCGAGGATCTCGACCGAGACGCCGCAGCGCTCCAGCGTGCGCGCCAGAATGTCGGCACAGGTGGCGGCGACCGTGATCGGCCGGCCACGCATCGAGCCGGAATTGTCGAGCACCAGCGTCACCACCGTGTCGCGGAACTTGGTGTCGCGCTCCTGCTTGAACGACAACGGCTGCATCGGATCGATGACGACGCGCACCAGCCGCGCCGGGTCGAGATAGCCCTCTTCCAGGTCGAAATCCCAGGACCGGTTCTGCTGCGCCATCAGCCGGCGCTGCAGCCGGTTGGCGAGCCGTCCGACCACGCCCGACAGATTGGCAAGTTGCTTGTCGAGGAAAGCGCGCAGCCGGTCGAGTTCTTCCTCTTCGCAGAGCTCCTCCGCGCCGACCGTCTCGTCGAAAGCTGACGTGTAAACCTTGTAGTCGATTTCCTTCGGCAGATTGGTGAAGGGATTGTCGTTGCGGCGCGCCTCGCCGGGCGTCTCGGCATCGGCATCGTCATCGTCGGACAGATCGTCGGCCGTTGCATCGGAGGCTTCCGTCTCCGCCGATTGCTCGTCGTCGGCCGATGCCTCGGCGTCCTCGGACTGGGACTGCTCGGAGCCGGAATCGTCTTCGCCGCCCTCCTCGCTCTGTTCCTCGCCTTGCGGCTGGTTGTCGTCATTGTCCTCGGAATCCTCGGTCTCCTGGTCGTCGCCGAGTTCCTCGGCCATTTCCATGGAGGCAAGCATCTCGCGCACGACGCGGGCGAAGGCCTGCTGGTCCTCGAGCTTTTCCGACAGGCCGTCGAGGTCGGCCTTGGCCTTCTCCTCGACCCAGGGCCGCCAGAGTTCGACCAACCGCTCGCCGCTCTTCGGCACCGGCCGGCCAGTCAGCTTTTCGCGCACCATCAGCGCCAGCGCCTCCTCGATGGGCGCGTCGGCCTTGTCCTTGACGTCGACGAGGTTGGCCTTGGTGTATTTGTCCTCCAGCATCGAGCCGATATTATCGGCGACGCCCTGCATGGCGCGGCTGCCGATCGCCTCGACGCGGGCCTGTTCGACCGCGTCGTAGATGGCACGGGCGGCCTTGCCTTCCGGCGCCAGTCTGCTGTGGATGCGCACATCATGGCAGGCGCGCTTCAACGCCATGGAATCGCCGAGCCCGCGGGTAATCGCGATGTCGGACTTCGATGCCTTCTTGGGCAGTTCGGGCAGCCGCGCACGGCTGCCCGCCAGCGCCGGCCTGTCCTTGGCGAAGCCGACTTCCATTTCCTTGTCGCCGGCAATGGCGCGCATGCAGACGGTGACGGCGCGCTTGAAGCTGTCGGCTTCAGACCCCGTCTTGGACTTGTTGCGCGTATTGTCGCCCGGACCCGCCATCGAGGCTCTGCTTAGCCCAGCACCACATTGGCCGCGCTCTCGGGCAGATCCTGGCCGAAGGCGCGCTGGTAGAACTCGGCAACCACCGAACGCTCCAGCTCGTCGCACTTGTTGAGGAAGGTCAGCCGGAACGCCATGCCGACATCGCCGAAGATCTCGGCATTCTCGGCCCAGGTGATGACGGTACGCGGGCTCATCACCGTCGACAGGTCGCCATTGATGAAGGCCGAGCGCGTCATGTCGGCGACGCGCACCATCTTGTTGACGATGTCCTTGCCCTTGGTGTCGCGATAATGCTTGGCTTTGGCCAGCACGATGTTCACTTCATTGTCGTGCGGCAGATAGTTCAACGTGGTAACGATCGACCAGCGGTCCATCTGCGCCTGGTTGATCTGCTGGGTGCCGTGATAAAGGCCGGTGGTGTCGCCCAGACCAACCGTATTTGCGGTCGAAAACAGCCGGAACGCCGGATGCGGGCGGATGACCCGGCTCTGGTCGAGCAGCGTCAGGCGGCCGGACGATTCCAGCACGCGCTGGATGACGAACATCACGTCCGGACGGCCGGCGTCATACTCGTCGAAGCAAAGCGCGACATTGTGCTGGTAGGCCCAGGGCAGGATGCCGTCGCGAAATTCGGTGATCTGTAGGCCGTCCTTGACCACGATCGCGTCCTTGCCGACGAGATCGATACGGCTGACATGGCTGTCGAGATTGACACGCACGCAAGGCCAGTTGAGGCGGGCGGCGACCTGTTCGATATGGGTCGACTTGCCGGTGCCGTGATAGCCCGACACCATGACGCGGCGGTTGTAGGCAAAGCCGGCGAGGATCGCCAAGGTCGTCGCCTTGTCGAACAGATAATCGGGATCGACATCGGGCACATGCTCGCTGGTGACCGAGTACGCTGGCACCACCATCTTGGACTCGAAACCGAATTTCTCCTTCACCGACACCGTCGCGTCGGGCAGGTTGGCGATGTCGCGATCGACCTTGTTCATATCTCTCAACGTCTCCACGGGCGAAACGTCGCGTTTCGCCGGCAATCCATTTTGTTCGGGGGCGGTCTTAGAGCCTTTTCCAACCTTATGAAAGTTGGAAAACGACACGAACCATAGGGTCGCTCAGCACAGGCCCGCCTGTTTGAGCACGCGATAGGCCTGAAGCACATCGCGGAACCGGTCTTCCGAACCTCTGTCGCCGCCATTCGCATCCGGATGGTGACGCTTCACCAGTTCCTTATAGCGCGCCTTGATGTCCTTGCCAGTCGCCTTTGTATCAAGGCCAAGCGTTTCCAGCGCCTTGGCCTCAAGCGGCTTGGCCTTGCGCTCACGCGCCTCGCGCGGATCCTTCGGTCCCTTGAACAGGTCGAATGGGTCGCGCATGCGGTTGTAATAGCCTGCGCGGCCGGAGCGCATCTGCGCCATGTCGGGCGAGGAACGCGTCGAGGCGCCGTTGACGCCCATTTTCCAGGTCGGCCGGTGGCCGGTCATCGCTTCCTTCTGGAAGCGCGCCACCTCGGTGTCCGGCACGCCGGAGAAGTAGTTGAAGCCCTTGTTGTACTCACGCACATGGTCGAAGCAGAAGCGGAAATACTCGCCCTCCTTCATGCGGCCGACCGGCGCGCGATGCGTGCCCGCCTCCTTGCAGCCATCCCACTGGCAGATCGGCGCGTGCGCCTTCACCTCCGCGTCCTTGTCGGGGCGGACGCGAATCTTCTCGAAATATTTGGGATACGGCTTCATCTCACCCATTTATGGGGCGTTCGCAGATGCGAAACAAGAATTGACATTTTCGCGATGATCGCCCTAACCGCTGAATCGCGGCTTAAAGCAGGCGGATGACCGATTTTGTTGCGCACCAGCGGCCCGGCGAAACCTGTTTCGGGTTTTCATGGCGGCGCGCCGACCATATGTGGTGAAGGGAGAAGACGATGTCCATACAAGCGACCATGGAAGACAAGCTCAACAAGGCATTTTCGCCCGAGCGGCTGGTCATCCTCAACGAAAGCCATCTCCACGCCGGCCATCATCATGTGGAATCCGGTCACCACGCTGAGTTCGATGGTACCGGCGAGACACATTTCCGTGTCCGCATCGTCTCGGCGAATTTCGTTGGCATGAGCCGCGTTGAGCGCCACCGCGCCGTCAACGAACTGCTGGCCGACGAGTTGAAGGCGGGCGTTCACGCGCTGGCTATCGAGCCCGCGGCGCCCGGCGAACAGACCCGCTGGTAAGCCAAGTCTTCGAGCTGGCCCGTAGCGCGTCTCGCGCTGCTCAGATTATCGCTTCGATCAGGAATGGCCCGCGCCGCGACAAGGCAGCATCGAGCAGCGCGTCGAACCGCTCGCAGGTGTCGGCACGCGCCGCCTCCATGCCCATGCCTTTGGCCAGCGAAACCCAGTCCAGCGCCGGATGGTCGAGGTCGAGCATGCGCCTGGCATTTTCGCCGATCGCGTTCACCCCGACATTGCGCATCTCGCCATGGAGGATCGCATAGGTGCGGTTGGAAAAGACGATCGTCACCACGTCGAGCTTTTCCCGCGCCTGCGTCCACAGGCCCTGCACCGTGTACATGCCGCTGCCGTCGGCCTCCAGATTGATCACCTTACGGCCGGGACAGGCGATCGCCGCGCCTGTCGCCAGCGGAATGCCGCCGCCGATCGACCCGCCCGTGCCCATCATGTAGTCGTGCGGCGCGGCAAAGGCCGACAGCGCGAAGAAACGTCGCGCCGAGGTGACGGCCTCGTCGCAGACGATCGCGTCGCCCGGCAGCTTTTTGGCCACCGAGAGTGCAATGGCATCTTCCGTCAAGCTGCCGGTTGGCGTCGCCTCCTCGGGAAAGGCGCTTGCAACCAACGCCGATTGCGATTGCCTGACGCCCAGTTCGTCGCGAAGCGCCTCCAGCGCCGCATGCAGATCCTGACCATGGGCGGCGAGCGTCAGCACCTGGCAATCGTCACGGACAAGCCTTCCCGGTTTTCCCGGATAGGCGAAGAAAGCGACCGGCTCCTTTCCGCCGACCAGCACAAGGACATCGATATTCCTGAGCGCTGCCGTCGCCGCGTCGACCGGATAGGGAATGCGCGTCGGCGCGACACGCCCGCGCCCGCGCTGCATACGCGCGATCAAAACCTCGCTGAACAGCCTGACATCGCAGGCCGCTGAAATCTGGCCGGCGATCTCGAGGGCATCGGCCCGCGCCGCCCGTCCCCGAACGATCATGCCGGCGCGCCCGGGAGCGGCACGGATCGCGGTAGCCACCGCTCGCACGGCGTCGATGTCGACGGCTGGCGGCGATGCGAGTTCCACCTTGCCGGGCGAAACCGCGTCGGCGTCGCCCCAGGCAGCGTCCGCCGGCAGGATCAGCGTCGTGACACCCGGCGGTGTCAGCGAGGCGCGAAAGGCCGCCTCCGTGGCCGGTTGGACATCGGCGGGCCCTCCGATGCGGCGCACCCACTTCGACATCGGCGCCGCCAGCCCCTCGATATCGCTGGTGAGCGGCGCGTCGAGCGGCAGATGGTAGGAGGCATGGTCCCCGACGATATTGATCATCGGGCTGAAGGCGCGCCTTGCATTGTGCATGTTGGCCAGCCCATTGGCGAGGCCCGGGCCGGTGTGCAGCAGCGTCGCGGCGGGACGATCGGTCATGCGCGCATAGCCGTCGGCCGCACCCGTCACCACCCCCTCGAACAGGCCGAGCACGCAGCGCATCGCTGGCTTGCGGTCGAGGGCCGCGACAAAATGCATTTCGGATGTGCCGGGATTGGCGAAGCAGACGTTCACGTCATTGGCCAACAGCACGTCGCACAGAACATCGGCGCCATTCATGCGAATTTTCTCCCATTCACGAAGAGCAATTGCACCCGCGGATATCGGCACGGCAATATCCCGCCGCCGTTTTTGGCATGATCCAGCCACGGAATGGGCGAGCGACGGTCGGCAGGATCAGGCGACCGTCGATTTCAGGAACGCTGGCGCGGCGGCGTTCGGCGCATTGCCGTCATCTCCGCCGAAATCGCGGTTGATGGACGGCCATTCGGGCCGGAGCGACGGAACAAACAATGCCTTCCCGCAGTTGAATATGCGAGCCCCATCAGAATGGCTCCGAAGGCAACGATCATGCGTGAGAACCAATCCGACGTCTTCCATCTCTTTTCGGAAATTTATGCGAACGCCGCCCAGGAAGAGATAAGTCTCCAGCAATATCTGCTCGCCTGCCGCGAGGACAAATCGATGTATGCCTCGGCGCCGGAACGAATGGTCGAGGCGATCGGCGAACCAAACCTGGTCGACACCAGCAAGGACGAGCGGCTAGGCCGTATTTTCTCGAACCGGACCGTCAAGATATATCCCTCCTTCTCCGACTTTTACGGGATGGAAGATACGATCGAGCGCATCGCCGGGTATTTCCGCTATGCCTCCCAGGGCCTCGAGGAACGCAAGCAGATCCTCTACCTCCTGGGTCCGGTCGGGGGCGGCAAATCCTCCTTGGCCGAACGGTTGAAGAAATTGATGGAGGAGCGCCCCATCTACACGCTGAAGGTCGGCAACCAGATCAGTCCGGTTTTCGAATCGCCGCTTGGCCTGTTCCATCCCGATCGCATGAGCGATCTCCTGGAGGACAAATACGGGATAGCCCGGCGCCGCCTGAACGGACTTATCTCACCATGGGCGGCCAAGCGCCTCGACGAACTGTCCGGCGACATTTCCAAATTCAGCGTCGTCAAACTGATGCCGTCGCGGCTGCGCCAGATCGCCATCGCCAAGACCGAGCCTGGCGACGAGAACAACCAGGACGTCTCGGCCCTGGTTGGCAAGGTCGACATCAGGCAATTGGAAAATTTCAGCCAGTCCGACCCTGACGCCTATTCCTACAGCGGCGGGCTGAACCGAACGACGCAAGGCCTGCTCGAATTCGTCGAGATGTTCAAGGCGCCCATCAAGGTGCTGCATCCATTGCTGACGGCGACCCAGGAAGGCAGTTACAACGGCACCGAGAATTTTGGTGCCTTTCCCTACCAGGGCATCATCGTTGCCCATTCCAACGAATCCGAGTGGCAACAGTTCAAGAACAACAAGAACAATGAGGCGTTTCTCGATCGCATCCTCGTGGTCAAGGTGCCGTATTGCCTGCGCATCACCGAAGAGAGGCAAATCTACGAGAAGCTGCTGCGCGAGAGTGAATTGGCCGCCAGCCCTTGCGCGCCCGAGGTGTTGGACATCCTCAGCCGGTTCAGCGTCTCGACCCGCCTTGCCGAGCACGACAATTCGCCGCTGCACACCAAAATGCGCGCCTATGATGGTGAGAACCTCAAGGAAGTCGACCCGCGGGCGAAGTCAGTCCAGGAATATCGCGACGCCGCCGGCGTCGACGAAG
This sequence comes from Mesorhizobium sp. CO1-1-11, assembly GCF_020164995.1. NCBI lineage: Bacteria > Pseudomonadati > Pseudomonadota > Alphaproteobacteria > Hyphomicrobiales > Phyllobacteriaceae > Mesorhizobium > Mesorhizobium sp. CO1-1-11. Next base: position 16,789 of record NZ_JAIUHE010000019.1, on the reverse strand, counting down.
GCATGACCGGCGTCAGCACGCGCTTCGCCTTCAAGATCCTTTCACAGACGTTCAACTACGATACCAACGAGGTCGCGGCGGACCCCGTGCATCTTATGTACATCCTGGAAGAAGCGATCAAACGGGAGCAGTTTCCGAAGGAGACGGAGGCCGCCTATCTCGAATTCATCAAGTCGGAGCTGGCTGCCCGTTACGCCGAGTTCATCGGCCATGAAATCCAGAAGGCCTATCTGGAATCCTATAGCGAATATGGCCAGAACCTGTTCGACCGCTACATCGCCTATGCCGATGCCTGGATCGAGGACCAGGACTACAAGGACCCCGACACCGGCCAGATCCTCAACCGTGAGGTGTTGGACAACGAACTGTCGCAGGTCGAAAAGCCGGCAGGCATCGCTAATCCGAAGGACTTCCGCAACGAGGTGGTGAAGTTCACGCTGCGTGCCCGGGCGCGCAACCATGGCCGCAACCCGTCATGGACGAGCTACGAGAAGCTGCGCGAGGTCATCGAAAAGCGCATGTTCGGCCAGGTCGAGGACCTCCTGCCGGTGATCAGCTTCGGTTCCAAGCAGGATAGCGTCACCGAAAAGCGGCACAATGAATTCGTCCAGCGGATGGTGGAGCGCGGCTATACGGAACGGCAGGTGCGCCGGCTGGTCGATTGGTACATGCGGGTGAACAAGGCGGGCTGAGAGCAGTCCGAATGGTTGCATGCCGATCTTTATCGACCGCCGCCTGAATCCGAAGGACAAAAGCCTTGGCAACCGCCAGCGCTTTCTCAGGCGTGCCCGCGAGGAGCTCAAGCGCAGCATTCGCGATCAGATCCGCGCTGGGCGGATCGCCGACGTGGACGCGGAGCACGTCGTGCCGATGCCCGAAAGAGGCACTGGCGAGCCGACCTTCAACGACGCCAGGGACACCGGCCGGCGCCGGCACATCCTGCCGGGCAACAGGCAATTCTCCCAAGGCGACCTGATCCCCAAGCCCGGCCAGGGCGGAGGCATGGGCGGTTCGTCACCGGGAAAAACCGCATCCGAGGACGACTTTCGTTTCGTGCTTTCGCGCGAGGAGGTGCTGGATCTCTTTTTCGAGGATCTCGAACTGCCCGACCTGGTCAAGCTCAACCTCAAGGAGATCCTTGCCTTCAAGCCGCGCCGGGCGGGTTTCGCCGCCACCGGTTCGCCAACCAACATCAACGTCGGCCGCACGATGCGCAACAGCCACGGCCGCCGCATTGCGCTCAGGCGTCCCAAGCAAGCGGCGGTCGACGCGATCATGCAGGAACTCGCCTTGCTGGAGGCCGCACCGCCTGATGCTCAAACGCGCGAGCGCGTCGTGGCGCTCAAAGAAGAGATCGAGCGGCTGGAGCGCCGGCGCCGGCGGATTGCCTTCGTCGACCCGGTCGACATCCGGTTCAACCGCTTCGATCAGCGCCCGGTGCCGAATGCGAAAGCGGTCATGTTCTGCCTGATGGATGTGTCGGGCTCGATGGGCGAGCGCGAGAAGGACCTGGCCAAGCGCTTCTTCGTGCTGCTGCACCTATTCCTGAAGCGACGTTATGAACGCACCGAAATCGTCTTCATCCGCCACACGCACGAGGCGCAGGAGGTGGATGAGGAAACCTTCTTCTACTGCACGCAAAGCGGTGGCACCGTCGTTTCCACCGCGCTCGAGGAGATGCATCGCGTCATCGAGCAGCGTTACCCCGCGAGCGAGTGGAACATCTACGCCGCCCAGGCCTCGGACGGCGACAATTTCGCCACCGATTCCGAGCGCTGCATCGCCCTGCTGAACGGCAAGCTCATGCGCCTGTGCCAGTATTTCGCCTATGTCGAGATCATCGACGAACGCGAGAGTCACATCTTCGGCGCGACTGAAAACGGGACGTCGCTCTGGCGAGCCTACAGCGCCATCGAATCGAACTGGCCGAACTTCCAGATGAGCCGCATAGCCACGGCCGCCGATATCTATCCTGTCTTTCGTCAGCTCTTCGCCAAACAGCCCGCGCTCCGGAAGAGCGCCTGAGGGGAAACCATGGCCAGGACAGCCAGCAAACCGGGTTTGCTCTTTTCCGGATCCGACTGGGACTTCCAGAAATTGTCGCACGCCTACGACGCGATTGCGGCAATCGCCATCGAGGAACTCAAGCTGGACACCTACCCGGTGCAGATGGAAATCATTTCCTCGCAACAGATGCTCGACGCCTATTCATCGGTCGGCATGCCGCTGATGTATCGTCATTGGTCGTTCGGCAAGCATTTCCTGTACCAGGATTTTCTCTATCGCAAGGGTGGACGGGGCCTGGCTTACGAACTGGTCATCAACTCCAATCCCTGCATCGTCTATCTGATGGAGGAAAACACCATGGCCTTGCAGGCCCTGGTGACGGCGCATGCTGCGCTCGGACACAATCATTTCTTCAAGAACAATCATCTGTTCCGGCAGTGGACCGACGCCGGGGGGATTCTGAGCTATCTGGAGTTCGCCAAGGGCTACATTGCCCGATGCGAGGAGCGGCACGGACTGTCGGCCGTGGAAAGCATTCTCGACTGCGCCCACGCGCTGATGGAACAAGGCGTGTTCCGATACCACAGGCCGCCAAAGCTGTCGTCGGAGCGGCAGCGTGAAGGGCTGCGCGAGCGCCTGGAATATGAAGAACGCTCCTACAACGACTTGTGGCGCACGCTGCCTCCCTCGCAGGACAGCAGCAAGACCGGGAAGAAGGACGAAGGCTTGGCGGAGCGGAAGAAATCGCTCAACCTGCCCGAGGAAAATCTGCTCTATTTCCTCGAGAAGAACAGCCTTGTCCTGGAGCCCTGGCAGCGCGAGATCATCCGCATTGTGCGTATCGTCGCGCAGTATTTCTATCCGCAGCGGCAAACGCAGGTGATGAATGAAGGCTGCGCCACCTTCGTGCACTACACCCTCATGAACGCATTGTTCGACCGCGGCCAGATCAACGAGGGCGCCATGCTCGAGGTCCTGCGCAACCATTCCAATGTGATCTTCCAGCCGGCCTTCGACGACCCCCGGTTCTCCGGTATCAACCCATACGCGCTCGGCCTCGACATGATGCAGGACATACAGCGCATTTCGACCGCGCCGACGGCGGAGGACCGCGACTGGTTTCCCGACATCGCGGGCCGCGGTGACTGGCGCGATGTGCTCCTGGACGCCTGGGCCAACCACCGCGACGAATCCTTCATCCGCCAGCACCTCAGCCCAGCCCTGATACGGAAATGGCGGATGTTTGTCCTCGCCGATCAGGCCGACGACGCACATTACGAGGTGGCCTCGATCCACAATGAGCGCGGCTACCAAAAGATACGTGCCGCGCTGGCCCAGAGCTACGACATCGGCGCGAGCCGGCCGGATATCCAGGTGGTGGATGTCGACCTGCTCGGTAACCGGCATTTGCGGCTGCAGCACAAGGTGAAGGAGGGCGTACTGCTCGACAGTGGCAGCCGCGACGCGACCCTGCGCCATGTCCGAAGCCTCTGGGGCTATGAGGTCAGCCTCGCTTCGGTCGACGCCGAAACCGGTGCGACGCTCAGCGAACGGTCAAGCAATGACTGTTGAATTTCCGCCCGGCCGCATCGGCGGTGCCAGGCACAACGAGTGGAACACGCCACGGACAGCCGGTGCGCTCAACCGACCGTCGATTTCAGGAACGCCAGCGCGGCAGCGGTCAGCGCGTCGCCGTCCTCGCCGAAATCGCGGTTGATCGACATGTGCGTATAGGCACTGCCGTCGAACAGCGTCACCTCGGTGCCGCTGGCGCGCAGGCGCTGGGCAAAGGCCGTGGACTGCTCGCCGCGACCGTCGGCGCGGGAATAGGCGATGAAGGTCGGCGGATGCTTGCGGCCGTCGACATAGCTCGCCGGTGACAGTGCCGCCCACTGCGAAGGATCGGAAAAGACACGCGAATAGGCCCTTACCATGCCGCCACTTCCGGCAAGGGCGGCGAGATCGTAGGCCCTTGTATCGTCGAGAAGCAGGCCAGCGACGCCGGGCAATCCGCCGCGCATGCCGGTCAGGGCAACCAGATGGCAGCCGGCCGAATGCCCCATGCCGACGATGCGGTTGGGGTCGCCGCCATGTTGGGCGATGTTGGTCCTGACATAGGCATAAGCCCTCTCCACGTCGCCCGCCTGGATGGCGACATCAGCCTGCGGCAGCATGCGGTAGTCGATGGAGACGAAGCAGAAGCCGTTGGCAAGCAGGAAGGCCGGCTTGGCGTTCACCTGGCTGCGTTTGCCGGTCCGCCAGGCGCCGCCATGGACGAAGAAGACCACCGGCAGGTCTTTCGCGCCATCGGGCGCATAGATATCGAGCTTGGCCGGACCGTAGTCGACAGTTTCGGCGGATGGCGTATCTCGCGCCGCTCTCGTGCCGGTTGGCAACAAGGCAGCCACCGAGGCCAGGAGCAAGGTTCGCCGATCGATCGTCATCGGCGAAGAATGCATCCCGGCGGGCGGGAGTTCCAACGAAGGATTGGCAAGGCGACGGCTCGATGGCAATTCCAGGAAAAGTGCGCAGCGGTTTCCCGTCTGGAATTGCGTAAGAACAAAGAGTTAGAGCGGCTCGGAGATCCTACCAACACTGAAACGCTTTAACTGTCGCCGGCCGGCCGGATCCTGACCCTGGCAATCCGGTTCTTGTCGCGTTTCATGACGACGAAGCGCTTGCCGTGGAAGGTAAAAGCCTGCTTCTCCTCGGGGATCGATTGCGCCTCGTGGATGACGAGGCCGGCGATGGTGGTCGCCTCTTCGTCCGGCAGGTTCCAGTCGAGCGCCCGGTTGAGGTCGCGGATCGGCACCGTGCCTTCGACGACGACGGAGCCGTCCGCTTCCTGCTTGACGCCCTGGATGTCGACATCGTGCTCGTCGGCGATCTCGCCGACAATCTCCTCGATAATGTCCTCCAGCGTCACCAGCCCTTCGACCTCCCCATATTCGTCGACGACGACGGCAAAATGCGTTTTGCGGCGCAGGAAGGCGTTGAGCTGTTCCTGCAAAGTCGTGGTGTCGGGCACGAACCACGGTTTTGACGCGATCTTCATCACGTCGATCCGCGAGAAATCATTGCCGACTTCGTTCAGCGCGCGCAGCAGATCCTTGGCGTGCAGCACGCCGACGATATTGTCGAGTGAACCTTTCCAAAGCGGCATGCGGGTGTGCGGGCTCTGCAGGATCTCGCGCACCACCGCTTCCGGCGCATTGTCGGCATTGACCGAGCGCATATTCGTGCGGTGGACCATGACGTCGGAAACTTCGAGCTCTTCGAGGTCGAACAGGCCGCCGACGCGGTCGCGATCCTCACGCACCACCTGGCCGTCGCGGCGAAAATCGTCGACCGCGCCGCGCAACTCGTCCTGGCTCGACCGCTGCGGCTCGATGCGCGACAGTTCATAGCCGAACATGGCAAGCAGGCGGGTGCGCACGGCAACGACCAGGATGACGAGGATGGCAAGAACGGCGAAGACGACCCAGCCAGTGTCCATCTCAGCCGACTTTCCCGTTGCCTGGATGGTTTTCCCTGAGGAACGCCAGCACTTCCGAGGCCGGCACATCCTTGGCAATGAAGGCCTCGCCGATACCGCGCGTCAGAATGAAGGTCAGCGCGCCGCGCGACACTTTCTTGTCCTGCGTGATGAATGAAAGCAGCGCATCGGCATCGGGCAAGTCGCCCGGAATGTCGGCCATCCGCCACGGCAGCCCGACGGCACGCAGATGCGCCTCGACGCGCGCCGCGTCGTCGGGGCTGGCGAGATTGAGCCGAGAGGAGAACCGGTACGCCAGCGCCATGCCGATGGCGACCCCCTCGCCGTGGACGAGGCGCGTCCCGTCATACTGCGTGGCGGCTTCGAGCGCGTGCCCGAACGTATGGCCGAGGTTGAGCAGAGCGCGGTCGCCGGTCTCGAACTCGTCGCGGGCAACGACATCGGCCTTGGCGCGGCAGGCTTCGGCAATGGCCTGGACCCGCTCCGGTCCGCCGGCGAACACCTTTTCCCAATTCGCTTCCAGCCAGGCGAAGAAATCCGGCCGGTCGATCAGCCCGTATTTGGCAAGCTCGGCGTAGCCGGCACGAAATTCGCGGATCGGCAGCGTGTCGAGCACTTCGGTATCGGCCAGCACCAGCCTGGGCTGGAGGAAGACGCCGACGAGGTTCTTGCCGCGCGGGCTGTTGATGCCGGTCTTGCCGCCGACCGAGGAATCGACCTGCGCCAGAAGCGATGTCGGAACCTGCACGAAATTCATGCCACGCCGCACGATTCCGGCGGCAAAACCGGTGAGATCGCCGATGACGCCGCCCCCAAGCGCGATGACGACGTCGCCACGCTCCAGCCTGGCGGCCAGAACGCCGTCGACCACCGCCTCGAGATGGGCAAAGCTCTTGGTCTTCTCGCCGGGCGGCATCGTAATGATCGCGAGCTGGATGCCACTCTTCTCGAGCCCGGTCCTCAGCGTATCGAGATGCGCGGCGGCGACGTTCTCGTCGGTCACCACAGCGGCGCGCGTGCCCGGCAGCCGGCGCGAAATCTCAGCGCCGGCGCGCGACAGCAGGCCGGAGCCGATCAATATGTCGTAGGCGCGGTCGCCCAGACCGACCTCGACTGTGACTGGCTGATCCGCGCTCATGATTCGACCTCGCCCGTCGCGGCTATCGCATCGATGCCGAAATGCCGGCACAGCGCCTCGATCACCTCGGCCGCGATGACCTCCTTGCGATCGTCGCGGGTCGGCACGGTGACGTCAGAGGTGGCATAGACCGGATAGCGTTCCGCCATCAGCCGCTCCAGCACGGCGCGGGGATCGGCGCTTTTCAAGAGCGGCCGGTTCTGCTTCTTGGAAACGCGGTCCATCAGAAGGTCGAGCTCGGCCTTCAGCCAAACCGAGACGCCATGGGCGGCGATGGCCTCGCGCGTCTGCGCGTTCATGAAGGCACCGCCGCCGGTCGACAGAACCTGCGGGCCGTTTTCCAGCACGCGCAGGATGACACGCTGTTCCAGGGCCCTGAACTCGGTTTCGCCATAGCGCTCGAACAGCTCTGGAACCGTCATCCGCGACACGCTTTCGATCTCCTGGTCGCTGTCGATGAAGGGCAGCGAAAGCATGGTCGCCACCTTGCGGCCGATCGCCGTCTTGCCAGCGCCCATCAGCCCGACAAAGACGATGGACCGGCTGCCCAGCCGGCCAAGCAGCGCGGCGTGGGTCTCGCCTGGGGGATTTGCCTGTAGCGCGTTCATCGGCTGTTTCTTCGGCCCTCTTTGCCGGCGTATCGACATGAAAAGCCGGTTTGCGTCAAGCGTGCCAAGTGCCATGTGCCGATATGGACAGAGCGACGCTTGCATCAGAAGTTGCTGACAGGGGCTCCGCTTCTTCCTTGAATTGGCCGGATTGGCGTCCCATAAGGGCACAGGGTTTGGAAACGCAGAACAAGAAGACGGGCGAGAACTGAATGCCGACACTGTTTCGCTTTGTCGTGACCCTCGCGATTCTGGCCGGCATTGCCTATGGTACGATGTTCGCGCTGGTGATGTTCGTCGAGCCGAAAAAAGCCGAGATGAGCGTGCGTATTCCGCCGGAAAAGCTCAATCCGAAGAAAAACTGAACCCCAAGAAGACCGACTCGGAACCGCCTCAAGGACATGAACAGCGCCGCTCGCATCGAGGCCTTCCTGGAAATGATGAGCGCCGAGCGGGGAGCGGCGGAGAACACGCTTTCCTCCTATCGCCGCGATCTCGAGGATGCTTCCGGCGGGATCGATGGCGGACTTGCCCGCGCCGGCGCCGCCGACATCAGGACCTATCTCGACGATATCGCCGCGCGCGGCTTCGCGCCGACCTCGCAGGCGCGCAAACTGTCGGCGCTCCGCCAGTTCTTCAAGTTCCTCTACGCCGAGGGCCTGCGCGCGGATGACCCCACCGGCACGCTGGACAGCCCGAAAAAAGGCCGTCCGCTGCCCAAGACGATGAGCGAGGCCGAAACCGGCCGGCTGATCGATCGCGCCGCGCAGGAAGCCGGTGATGACGGGCTCGGCCACGCCGACAGGCTGGCGGCTTTGCGCCTGCATGCGCTGGTCGAAGTGCTCTACGCCACCGGACTGCGCGTTTCCGAGCTGGTCGGCCTGCCGGTGACAGTGGCGCAGCGCGACGATCGTTTCTTCATGGTACGCGGCAAGGGCGACAAGGAACGCATGGTGCCGCTGTCGGCCAAGGCGCGTGCGGCGATGCGGAGCTGGCTTGACGCCCGGGCCAAGCTGCCCGCTTTCGCCAACAGCCCGTTCCTGTTTCCGGCGGCATCCGACAGCGGCTATCTCTCGCGCCAGGTCTTTGCCCGTGACCTGAAAGGATTGGCCGCGCGCGCCGGCATCGCCTCGGCCAAGATCTCGCCGCACGTGCTGCGCCATGCTTTCGCCAGCCATCTCCTGCAGAACGGCGCCGACCTGAGAGCCGTTCAGCAACTGCTTGGCCATGCCGACATATCGACGACACAGATTTACACCCATGTGCTGGAAGAGCGGCTGGTGCGGCTGGTCAACGATCATCATCCGCTTGCCGACTAGGCCTCATATCGCTATGTGAGGACGACATTTCACCGCCCGGAGCCTTGGTTTCAACGGTTCCGCGGTCATTGCCTTCCGACGTATCGGTCCGTCCAAGCATGTACAATTACCTCGATTTCGAAAAGCCGGTGCAGGATCTTGAGCTCAAGATCCTCGAGCTCAAGAAGCTTGCCGAGAACGGCGAGGCGGTCGATGTCGCCGATGAGATCACCAGGCTCGAGAAGCGCTCGCGCGACGCGCTGCGCGAACTCTACAAGGCGCTCACGCCGTGGCAGAAGGTGCAGGTGGCGCGCCACTCCGACCGGCCGCACTGCATCGACTACATCAAGGGCCTGTTCAGCGACTTCACGCCACTCGCCGGCGACCGCAATTTCGGCGAGGACCAGGCGATCGTCGGCGGCTTTGCCCGTTTCCGCGGCGAGCCCATCGCGATTCTCGGCCAGGAAAAGGGTTCGGACACGGCGAGTCGCCTGAAGCACAATTTCGGTTCGGTGCGCCCCGAAGGCTATCGCAAGGCGGTGCGGCTGATGGAACTGGCCGACCGTTTCAAGATCCCGCTTTTGACACTGGTCGACACGGCCGGCGCCTATCCCGGCGTTGGCGCCGAGGAGCGCGGCCAGGCCGAAGCCATTGCCCGATCGACCTCGGCCTGCCTTGGCCTGAAAGTACCGTCCATCTCGGTGGTCATCGGCGAAGGCGGTTCGGGCGGCGCCATCGCGATTGCCACCGCCAACCGCGTCTACATGCTCGAACACGCCATCTATTCGGTGATTTCGCCCGAGGGTGCCGCCTCCATCCTGTGGCGCGACACGACGCGCTCCAAGGACGCGGCGACCAACATGAAGATCACCGCGCAGGATCTTTTGGAACTGAAGGTCATCGACGCCATCATCCCCGAGCCGATGGGCGGCGCCCAGCGCGCGCCCGAAACGGTGATTGCCGCGACCGGCGATCTCATCGCCAAGACGATGAAGGAATTCGCCGGCGCCAACATCGATTTCCGCGAACAGCGCCGCGAGAAATACCTGGCGATGGGCCGCAGCCTCTGACGCCGCTTGGGCGGCGGAACAGGGCTGACGGAAGCTGTCTGTCCACCCCAAATGTGGCGGCGATGAGCAGTTTCGCCACAAAAATGCCGCCCCATTCGGTTCAATGAAATCACCGCGGGAGATTGGCCGAGCCTTGCGGTAAGGAATTTTCAAGGTTAACGGGCTTAGGGTCCGTCAGTGTTCAGCATGCGGGTGTGGCCGTTTCGAAGCCATTGGCCCGAAAGAAAAGACATAGCCTTATCCATGTTTGCCAAGCTTGCTCGTACTGGAGTTCTTGCCGCCTCGATTGCCGTCGCGGGCTGTAATGATTCGTCGATGAAGGACTTTGCCCCGGAAGCCAACAAGCCGCTGCCCGACAAGATCCTTGCCGATATGAGAGCCAAGGGCATGGTCCGCACCTCTTCGGTAATGGCGCGCATCTTCAAGGAAGAAGGCAAGCTCGAGATCTGGAAGGCCAAGACCAACGGTCGCTACGACATGGTGGCGAGCTACGACATCTGCAAATGGTCGGGCAAGCTCGGGCCGAAATACACCGAAGGCGACCGCCAGGCGCCGGAAGGTTTTTACACGGTTCGCCCGTCGCAGATGAATCCGCGCTCGAATTACCATCTGTCGTTCAACATCGGCTTTCCCAACGCCTATGATCGTGCCAATGGCCGCACCGGCCAGAACCTGATGGTCCATGGCGCCTGCTCTTCATCGGGCTGCTATTCGATGACCGACGCCCAGATCGAGCAGATCTACGCCTTCGGCCGCGACGCCTTCCAGGGTGGCCAGACCGAGTTCCAGATCCAGGCTTTTCCGTTCCGCATGACGGCCGCCAACATGGCGCGCTACCGCAACGACCCGAATTACGAATTCTGGAAGATGCTCAAGGTCGGCTACGACAATTTCGAGGTCACCAAGGTGCCACCGAAAGTCGACGTCTGCGAGAAGCGCTACGTCTTCAACCAGGTCGCTCCCGATGGGCAGACCTTCAATCCGACCGGCCCCTGCCCGGCGACCACGCAGCCGGATTCGCTTAAGAGCGCCTATAACGCCTATCAAAGCACCTATGACGCGGCCTTCAACAGCGCGCTCAAGGCCAGCGTGCCGCCACCCAAGCCGACGATTGCCGGCATCAAGGAAGCCAGCATCGTCTCCGACTGGTCCAAGCGCCGGGCGCGTGGCGAGCGCGTGCCGATCGATCCGCCGTCGCTCAACACCGACGGTTCGGTCACCGAGACGGCGCGCATGGGCCGCATCGATTCGCCCGCCGGTCGCAAGATGGCCGCGCTCGAGGCCGAAAAGGCCGCCAAGGAGAAGGCCGAGCGAGAGCGGGTGGCGGCCATAGAAGCGGCAAAAGCGGCGAAGGAGGCCGCCAAGGCGCAAGCGTTGGCCGAAAAGGAAGCTGCCAAGGCGCAAGCCGTGGCTGCGAAGGAAGCAGCCAAGGCCGCCAAGGAAGCTCCGGTTGCCACCGCGACCATCGCGGCTCCGGCGGAGGCCGCGCCGGCAGCCGAGACGCAGGCTGCGAGCGCCGACGAAAGCCGGGTTACGAAGCTGAAGAACAAGCTGCTCGGCATGTTCGGCGGCTGAGGTTTTCACCTTGGCCGAACTGATAGCTATCTACGACCTCAAGGGGCTGAACTGCCCTTTGCCAGTCCTCAAGGCGAAAAAGCGCCTGGCCGGGATGCAGCCCGGCAGCAGGCTCTGGCTCGAAACCACCGACCCTCTGGCTGTTATCGATATTCCTGCCTTCTGCGCCGACAGCGGACATCAATTGATCGAGACGGCGGCGATGTCCGGTGGCCATCGCTTTCTGGTCGAACGCGGCGAATACCAATCGTAGGAGGCTAACGTCCGGCGATCGCCAGCGGATTGTTTTCCAGCGCCGCGCGGTCGGGCGTGTCGACCGACGGCCGGTTGGTGAAGGCGGCGAACAGCCGGCGCACATAGTCTTCCGGCATGTCGAGCGTAATCAGCACCAGCCGCGTGCCGCGCTGGCTGTCCGGCCAGAACGGCAATCGCACCGGCGGATGCAGGATCTTCTGGACGCCATGCACGACCAAGGGCCGCGACGGATCCTCCTGCAATTCGATGACGCCCTTCATCCGTAGCAGGTGCTCGCCATGTGTGGAACGCAGGAGATCGAGGAACATCTCGATGGCAGAAAACGGCACCGGCCCGTCATGCACCAGCGAATGGGTTTTTACGCGCTGATCGTGGCGATGGGCATGGTCATGCCCTTCATGGTCATGGTCATGGTCATGGTGGTGGTGATCATGCGCGGCTTCTTCGCCGAGCCAGCGCCGCACGTCGGCGGACTTGGTCGCAGGATTGTAGAGACCGCAGTCGAACAATGCGGCCACCCCGGTTTTCGTCTCCCCGGCATCGAGCAGTCGCGCCCCGGGATTGATCTGCCGCAAGCGCGCGCGCAGCGTGTCGAGGTCTCCGTGATCGGTGGCCAGATCGGCCTTGGAGAGCACGATGCGGTCGGCCACGGCGACCTGCTTGACCGCCTCGACATGCGCATCGAGCGTAGCATTGCCGTTGACCGCATCCACCAGGGTGATGACGCCGTCGAGCCGAAAGGCCTGGACCAGCGCCGGATGGGCCATGATCGACTGCAGCACCGGCGCCGGGTCGGCCAATCCCGTGGTCTCGACGATGACGCGGCCAAGCCGGGCGATACGGCCGGTCTGCAGCCGGTCGACCAGGTCGGCCAGCGTGTCGACAAGTTCGCCGCGCACCGTGCAGCACAGACAGCCGTCGGAAAGCTGGATGATGCCGTCGGAGGCCTGCTCGACCAGCAGGTGGTCGATCGCCACGTCACCGAACTCGTTGATGATGACCGCGGTGTCGACGAGCGCCGGATCCTTCAGGAGCCGGTTGAGCAATGTCGTCTTGCCGGCGCCGAGAAAGCCGGTCAGCACCGAGACTGGGATCGGGAAACCGCTCATCTGGTTCTGCCTTCTAATTTGGGCATGATCTCTCGCGAAAGCCGGATTTCACTTTTTAGATCGTGCTCTAATTCGCGACCTTGGCCGGCTGGTCGCCTTGGGCGGCGGCACCCACGACTTTCGGGCCCGTGCCGGCGGGTACCGGCTTGTCGGGCCGCCAGGTCGGGATTGGCACGTCGGCATATTCCTGCGCGCCCTCGTCAAGGATCGCCTTCGGCGCCGGACCCGTGGCGCCGCCAAGGCCGACGGCAACCAGTGTCGGCACATGGTCGAGCTTCTCCCGATAGGGCGATTTAGGCTGGTCCTTGGCGGCGGCCGGCGGCGGCGCCTCGGACTGCTCCGCCTTCCTCTTCTTCTTGCAGACTTCTTCATGCATGTCGTTGGGCGAGATCAGATCACCGTAGGGAGCGAGCGTGGTGACGGTGGTGGACCCGGCGGCAGGTGCGTCAAAGCCCTGATCGAGCAATTTGGCCGCGGCTTCGGCGCGGCTGACCGCCGACTTCTCGCCAAGCACGACCGCCACCAGCGTACGTCCGTTGCGGGTCGCCGACCCGATCATGTTGAAGCCCGACGGGCAGACAAAGCCGGTCTTCATGCCGTCGGCGCCGGGATACCGGCCGATCAGGAGATTGTAGTTCGGAATGGCCCTATTGCCGACCGCGAGCCCCTCGATCGAGAACCACGGCGCATATTGCGGGAACTCGCGGCGGATCGCCATCACCAGGATCGAAAGGTCGCGTGCCGTCGTGTACTGGTCGGGCGAGTAAAGGCCGTTCGGGTTGACGAAATGGGTGCCCTTCATGCCGAGCCTGGCCGCCTCGGCATTCATCCTTTCAGCGAAGGCGGCCTGCGAGCCGCCGACATTCTCGCCGACCGCCATGGCGATGTCGTTGGCCGACTTGACCAGCATCATCTTCAGCGCATTGTCGAGCCGCATCACCGAGCCGGGCTTAAAACCCATCTTGCTTGGCGGTTCGCCGGCGGAATGTTTGGTCACTTTGATCGGCGAATCGAGCTGGACTTCTCCGGCCGCGATCGCCCGGAAGGTCACATAGGCGGTCATCAGCTTGCTGAGCGAGGCCGGATACCAGCGCTTGAAGGCATCCTGGTGCTGCAGGATCTGGCCGCTCTTCAGGTCGAAGACCACCACCGGATTGGCCAGCGCTGGCCCAGCCAGGACGGACAGCATGATTGCGCCAGCCGGGAATAGTTTGAGGAAATGCCTGTACCGCATGATCGAATCCGAAATCGCCTCTTGCCCTGATTGCCCCTGGCTCCGTAAGATTTCATTACGTGACCGCCAGCATAAGGATCCGACCCTCAAAAACCGGACCGCATTATTGCGGTGCTATTTACCCTATGTGACGCCAACATGGCAAAGCGCCTGACAATCACAATTGCAAGGCACCCCGCGCCCAATTGCAAACCACCAGGCTGAAGCCGGCTGCACCAACAACGAAATGGAACCATCATGCCGATCCTCAACCGCGCCGCCGAAATGCAGGACGAAGTCGCCGGCTGGCGACGGCATTTGCACCAGACGCCAGAACTGAACTTCGATGTCTTCAAGACGGCGGCCTTCGTCACCGAAAAGCTGAAAGAGTTCGGCTGCGACGATGTGGTGACCGGCCTCGGCAAGACGGGCGTCGTCGGCATCATTCGCGGCCGTCAGGGGGAAGGTCGCACAATCGGATTGCGCGCCGACATGGATGCACTGCCGCTCAAGGAGATCACCGGTAAGCCCTACGCGTCGACCGTTCCGGGCAAGATGCATGCCTGCGGCCATGACGGCCACACCGCGATGCTGCTCGGTGCGGCGAAATATCTCGCCGAGACGCGCAATTTCACGGGCTCCGTGGCGGTGATTTTCCAGCCGGCGGAAGAAGGCGGCGGCGGCGGAAACGAGATGGTCAAGGACGGCATGATGGAGCGTTTCGACATCGCTAAAGTGTTCGGCATGCACAACATGCCCGGCCTGCCGGTCGGCCAGTTCGCCATCCGTCCGGGCCCGATTATGGCGGCGACGGCCGAATTCACCATCACCGTGAAAGGCCGGGGCGGCCATGCGGCGATGCCGCACGGCACGATCGATCCGATCGTCATCACCAGCCAGTTGGTCGGCGCCTTGCAGACGATCGCCTCGCGCAGCACCGATCCGGTCGAAGCCGTGGTGGTCTCGGTGACCAAGTTCCACGCCGGCGACGCCTACAACATCATCCCGGAATCGGCCGAGATCGCCGGCACCGTGCGCACGCTGAAGAAGGAAGTGGCCAGGAAATCGGAAGAGCGGATCCGCGCCATCTGCGCGGGACTTGCCACCGCCTATGGCGCGACGATCGAGGTCGACTACGACGCGAACTACCCGGTGACGTTCAATCATGCGGATGAGACGGTCTTCGCCAGCGATGTGGCCGCCGACGTGGCGGGCGATGCCCAGGTGCACCGCGAGATCCAGCCGGTGATGGGCGGCGAGGATTTCTCCTACATGCTGGAAGCCCGGCCTGGAGCCTTCATCTTCATCGGCAATGGCGAGACCGCCGGTCTCCACAATCCGGCCTACGACTTCAACGACGAAGCCATCCCGCACGGCATGAGCTATTGGGTGAAACTGGCGGAGACGGCGCTAGCCGCCTGAGGCCGGTCTTATAAAGCGCCGGCCGAATTGCGTTCGGCCGGCCCTCTTGGCGAAACGATCCGAAGCGGCTATGTGTCGGGCCGCGTGGTCCCGTAGCTCAGTAGGATAGAGCGGCAGATTCCTAATCTGTAGGTCACAGGTTCGATTCCTGTCGGGATCACCACGAAAATTCTAGTTAAATCAACCAATTAGGCGATCAGCCCCGAAAGGGCTCGATCGCCATTCGACGCAAATAGTCGTGAATCTCGCCACTTTTCATCACCAAGAATCCGTAGAATGAGCTCATTCTACGGATTTGCGCAGAACTGCTTGACAGGGTTTGACAGCTTCAGTTGCATGTCTCGACCGGTCATTGACGATGTCTCGCTGACGAGGCACATCGCACGAGACGCAACGAAGCCGGCACCCACAGAGTCCTTCCCCCGCTCCAGTATCTTTCAGGAAGAGGGCCACCCATTCAATTTGGAAACGAAGCAAGTCGCCGCATACTGCTTTGTGGATTACGTCGGCCAAGGCGGCGCTCGGGAGGGCTCTTTCGTCACCATTAGCCCAGCCAGTGCAAAGACCCTTGGCTAGTCTCTAGTGGTCAAATCTGACGCTTGGCTCCGGGCCATAAGCCCGCTCAGGGTGGAAAGCGGACTTCCGCTGCTCCCTCATCTCAATATGGAATGTAGCGTTAGATAAATTCCATAAGCGCTTGAGCCTAAGGCCATGAGAGCAATGATGAGGAAGATACCCGTGTCGTGCCTCGACGCGGATGGCTCCTTCCGCGCGCCCAACACCATCTTAACCGACAAGGCCATAAGCAATACGCACATAACAAACATCGCGATAAAAACGCTCTTTGGATATATCGGCCGCAACAGAATGCCTGTTATGGCAATCGCGAGGTTGGCAGCAATGAGTGCTTTGTAACGCCTTGGCAGCCGATGATCGTTCATGGTCGTCACCCCCTGATAGACACTTGCAGCGGCACGTATCAAATGGCACGCGTTGGTTGCATCGGAGTTAAGCGGGTGCGAATGGCTACTATGGGTCGGCAGCGGTATTCCGTTTCGGGTATCAAGCGTCAGGTTTTGACCACTAGTTGGTTTCCCGAGGGATCAATTGGTCAACATGAAGGCCGTTACGAAGGAAGATCGCCTTCTGACCTCGCCAGGACCCTCATTTCTGAGTGGCGCTCGACCGGCCTCGCCGTGAAGTCTTGGCCCGTCATATCGTTCATCTCGTCTGCGATGGCGGTGAGGGTTTGGCCAGCGCTCCCGCTTCGACCTTCGCCTTCCTCGGACCGGCTCGTTGCGCTTCATGGTCTTATCCCTGAACCCGTCTGTTCATTGAGCGTGATAGGCGATTGTCCAGAAAATCTGGACAGCGCTGGTTAGTGCTACAAATCCGTAGAAATCCGTAGAATGAAAAAGGCGGCCGGCAAATCATTGATTTTATTATGTTTTTTGACGCGCAACATATTCCTAATCTGTTAGGTCACAGGTTCGATTCCTGTCGGGATCACCACTCAGTCACGGTCCGTTCCGGACACATAGGTTACGGTTTATACCGGAGACATGGGTAACACTTTTGGCCCGAAGGGGTTTTGGAGT